>NZ_KV840424.1:232209-252454 GCF_001839185.1 Staphylococcus sp. HMSC65H10
TGACACTAGAACAACAACTCAAGCACTATATAACAAACTTATTCAGTCTACCACAGGACGAAAAATGGGAATGTGAATCTATCGAGGAAGTGGCAGGTAATATCCTTCCTGATCAATATGTCAGACTTGGTCCACTTACCAACAAAATCCTTCATACGTATACTTACTACTCTGATACACTTCATGAAAATCATATATACCCCTTTATACTCTACTATCAGAAACAACTTATTGCGATTGGTTATATTGATGAAACAAACGATATGGACTTCTTATATCTTCATAACACAGTTATGCCACTACTAGATCAAAGACACTTACTTGAAAAGGAGAATTATAATAATGAATAAATGGATACACATAGCTCAGATAAGCGTCACAGTCATTACAGAAGTTATTACAATAATGAAAGATATAGAAAAGGAGAAATGAGCATGGAACGTTATATTACACGTGGTATTGCCAATTACTTGCCAGCAATGTTACAGCAACAGTTATGGAAACTTGTAGCGCAACGCGAAAACGAACAATTCAAGGAACTAGAAGAGATTGATTACTTTCATATATTCCAGTTCAATATGCATAATAGTCAATTATATATCAAACATAAGCAAGAACGTCCAGAGTACGTAAAAATTCATAAGGCAAATTATTCAAAAGCTATCAATATTAATAAGGTCTACATTATCCGAGAAGATGATGTAGACCTTTCTTATTACGTCATGTTGTTACCTGAAGAATATTAAATAAAGGAGTTAGATAAAATGAAATCAATCAAAAGTGTATTAGAAACTGAAGCGATATTTAGTCAGGATAAAATGCATCGTTATCTTCTCAAGAAAACTTGGGATATTGATAAAGAAGTACTTACAATTATAACGATGTATCCTCATTATGATGGTGTTATCAACGTTGACCTTACAACACAACTTATTGTCAATAAAGTAGCTGAAAAAGATGAATATGGTGGCGTTAATTTTATAAATCTTTTTTCAAATATTGATACCCCCATTAATTTAAAACATATCGAAAACAGCCATGACAAGCACACGGATATTCACATTATGAAAGCTGTCAAAGAAGCCGATAGTGTTTTATTGGCTTGGGGTTCCTACGGAAAAAAACCTCTTGTGGAAAATCGAGTGAATGAAGTATTAGACATGTTAAAACCTCACAGTAAGAAAATCAGTATATTAACAAATCCTCAAACAAATGAAATCATGCATCCATTAAATCCATACGCTAGAAAGGCATGGACAATTAAACCATTAAAGGAGACTAAATAGAATGAATCAAACATGGAAAGAAGTATACCAATATTTAATGCATCAACCACACATCGATGTTATTAAAGGCATTATCGCCTTTTCATCAAACAAAAAAAATAATTCAGAATTAGATGAGCTATATTCCATTTATATGAATGATGATTCTATCACATCCATTGTTCACCCTGACTTAATAGAAAGTATAGAGCTTATCCATAATGAGTAGAAAAAGAATAGATGTTGTCAAAGTCCAAATGGTTAAAGAAGATACACTTTGGTATTTAAAAAGACGTATTGAAGAACCAAAAGACGCTGCTGATATTATGCGTGACTTCATAGGAAATGCTGACCGAGAACACTTCATTTTAATTTGCTTGAATAGCAAAAATGAACCTACACATATTGAAACCGTCTCTATAGGAACCATTAATTTTGCGGTTATACATCCTCGAGAAATATTTAAAACAGCCATATTAAGTAACGCAACGGGTATGATTATTGGCCATAACCACCCAAGTGGAGACATATTAACCATAGTATAATAAATAATAGTAGTTAAAGTAGTTCAGGAGGAGATGTTAAAGGGAGATTTTACTTTAAATAAAAATTAACAAGGTTTATAATTTGTAGTACTTAAAGTGTTTAAAGAGGGGGGCGCGTGTGAGGGTTCAAAGGATAGAAGTGGAGAATAAGCCGTATCCATTGTATTTATTACTAGATAAAGAATACCAGCTAAATGAATGCTTCTAGTAAAAGGAAAATTATCAGTCAGAGTGAGATCAGCAAAAAAATAGCTGTAATGAATGAAGAAATGCAAGGGTTTTGGGCTAATAATAGTTGGGATATAAGAAAATGTCCACATCCTTCTGCCATAGAATTAAGTAAGAATCCTGCTTTAAGAAATCGTTGGGTTCGTTTTGAACGTGTTAAAAATCTGTGGTTAAGAACAGAATTGAAATATTTTTATTTTTACCATTTAAACAATGGAATATGGAATGCAAAAACTGTCTGGATTAGAAAAGGAACAGTAATTAATAAAATGTTGGATTTTTTAGATTTAAAGTATCCCAGCATTACTTCAATTACTGAAGTTCCTATTGATAAAGCAATGACGGAGTATAGAACATATTTGACAAAACAGGGTGTTAGAATTACCACCACTAATTATAAGATTACTGCTAATCAAGAAAAAACACCTGTAAAAGCTAATTCTTACTATGTTACTAATCTTAAACAATTTATTGAGTTTTATGAGGATTTTTATTTTGATGGAGAGGAGTGGGATAAAGACGTTTGGGATAGACGAAACTTACCTTTGCCAGATGATAAGGTTAACCCAACACAATATGAATATACAATTAACTTTAAAGGGTTTCGGAATACATATTTTAAACAGCTTGTAAAAAGATATTGTAAGTTAAGATTGAACATGGATAGCTTTTCCTATGTAAGTGATATTGCCCAAAAACTTAAAGAGTTCTTTAATTTTCTGGACATAAAGTTTAAACACGTTCAGAGAGTACACCAATTAACGAGAGTGGAAATTGAAGCATATTTAAGTGAACTAAACATGATGGGGATAAAACCTAGTACAATAACTGGGAGGATCTCTATATTGGAAGGACTATTTAGTACCCTTCATAGGCTAGAATGGGATGATGTTCCTTCCAAATTATTAATTTATCCCGAGGACTATCCGAAAATACCAAGAGCAAAACCTCGCTTTATAGACGAATTCGTTCTAGAGCAATTGAACAGTCATCTTGATAAATTACCCGAATATATAGCTACGATGACTATGATTGTTCAAGAATGTGGAATGAGGATAAGTGAATTGTGCACCTTGAAAAAAGGCTGTTTATTAGAGGACAAAGATGGAGATTACTTTTTAAAGTATTATCAATGGAAAATGAAAAAGGAGCATATAGTTCCAATATCTAAAGAGGTAGTTTTACTTATTAAAGTTCGGGAAGATAAAGTTTCAGAGGAATTTCCAGATAGTGAATACCTCTTTCCAAGAAAAGATGGATCGCCATTAAAACAAGAAACATTTAGAGGCGAATTAAATAAATTAGCTTATGAGCAAAATATAGTGGATAAATTAGGCGAGATTTATAGATTCCATGCCCATGCCTTTCGCCATTCAGTAGGAACAAGAATGATTAACAACGGGGTGCCCCAGCATATTGTGCAGAAATTTTTGGGACATGAAAGCCCAGAAATGACAAGCAGATACGCTCATATCTTTGATGAAACTCTAAAAAATGAATTTACTAAATTTCAAGAAAAACTGGTTACCAATAATGGAGATGTGCTCAATCTAGATGATGATAGTGAAGTCGATGATGTAGAGCTTCAATGGTTCAAGAAAAATATAAATGCACAAGTGCTTCCAAATGGTTATTGTAGATTGCCAGTAATAGCAGGTGGTTGTCCACATGCGAATGCATGCTTAGATTGCACTCACTTCTGTACCAGTAAGCAATTCTTACCACAGCACGAAGAACAGTTAGAGCGTACAGAAGAGTTATTAACCATAGCAAAGGATAAACAATGGCAAAGACAAATAGAGACTAATAGCCGTGTTAAAGAGCGTTTAGAACAAATCATTGGAAGTTTAACGGGGTAATTATCAATGAATAAACAAGTTAGAAATACAACAGAAATTGTACGTTTGGCGAAGCAGAAATCACAAAAGACAAGAGAAAAAGTAGACAAAGCGATTTCTAAATTTTCGATTGAAGGTAAAGCTATTAATTTTAATTCAATAGCAAAGGAAGCTAATGTTTCTAAATCATGGCTTTATAAGGAACACGATATTAGGCAAAGAATCGAATCCCTTCGTGAGCGTCAAATAACATCAAATGTAGTCTCAAAACCCAAGAAAAGTTCTCGTTCGGAGGAAATCCTTATAAAAACCTTAAAAAGAAGAGTTATGGAATTAGAAAAAGAAAATAAAAAATTACAGAACCAAATTCAAAAATTATATGGAGATCTGTATAATAAAGAGTAGTTTTTATTATTAATCTGTAGACAGATTGTGAAAGGATGCACTTAAACTAACGGGGCAGTTATGTTTAAGATACTTTAAAATTTGGTTAAAATCTCCGAAAGGATTGGTTTCTAACATTAGAAACCAATCCTTTTTAATATTAATTATATATCATTCAAACAATCATTTGACTATTTGTTTATAGTGGGATATATTATAATCATCAAACAAACAGTCATTTGAATAAGGAGGGTAATTATGACAAAAGATATGTGTGAAGTTACCTATATTCATGAAGATAAGGTAAACAGGGCTAAAAAAGACCTTGCTAAACAGAATCCTATGGATGTAGCGAAAGTTTTTAAGGCTCTATCAGATGATACAAGAGTTAAAATTGCTTATGTTTTGTCTTTAGAGGGAGAGTTATGTGTTTGTGATGTAGCTAATATCATTGAATCTTCAACGGCTACGGCATCCCATCATTTAAGATTATTGAAAAATTTAGGTATAGCAAAATACCGTAAAGAAGGAAAATTAGTCTATTATTCACTAGATGATGAGCATGTTAAACAGCTTGTAGAAAAAGCTTTCTTGCATCAAAGGGAGGTTGCTAGTATTGGATAGTTCAACAAAAACATTAACAGAAGATAAACAGGTTTACCGTGTGGAGGGTTTCTCGTGTGCGAATTGTGCTGGGAAGTTTGAAAAAAATGTAAAAGAACTATCAGGGGTGCATGATGCTAAAGTCAATTTCGGAGCTTCCAAAATTGATGTCTTTGGCAGTGCAACCGTTGAAGATCTGGAAAAGGCTGGTGCTTTCGAGAATCTTAAAGTGGCACCAGAGAAGGCTAGAAGAAGGGTCGAACCAGTGGTAACAGAAGATAAAAATGTTTACCGTGTGGAGGGATTTTCTTGCGCAAACTGTGCTGGGAAGTTTGAAAAAAATGTAAAACAACTAGCTGGAGTTCAGGATGCAAAAGTGAACTTTGGCGCTTCTAAAATTGATGTATATGGAAACGCATCGGTTGAAGAGCTTGAAAAAGCAGGTGCTTTCGAGAATCTTAAGGTAATTCCTGAAAAACTGGCGAATCCATCGATACAAGCGGTCAAAGAAGACACTAAGGCTCCTAAAGAAGAGAAAATACCGTTTTATAAAAAACACAGCACATTGCTGTTTGCCACATTACTGATTGCTTTTGGTTACCTTTCTCACTTTGTAAATGGAGAAGATAACCTTGTAACGTCCATGTTATTTGTAAGTTCGATTGTAATTGGCGGATATTCACTATTTAAAGTTGGTTTTCAAAATTTGATACGCTTTGATTTCGACATGAAAACCCTGATGACCGTTGCAGTTATTGGAGCTGCCATCATTGGTGAATGGGCAGAGGCATCCATTGTTGTCATTCTCTTTGCAATCAGTGAAGCACTTGAACGTTTTTCTATGGATAGAGCAAGACAGTCCATTCGTTCATTGATGGATATTGCCCCAAAAGAAGCACTTGTTAGGCGGAATGGTCAGGAAATAATGATCCATGTGGACGATATTGCCGTGGGTGATATTATGATCGTCAAACCAGGGGAGAAAATTGCCATGGATGGGATCATTATAAATGGTGTGTCGGCTGTCAACCAGGCTGCTATAACAGGAGAATCTGTCCCTGTTGCCAAAACGGTAGATGATGAAGTATTTGCAGGCACGCTTAACGAAGAGGGACTACTTGAAGTAAAAATCACCAAATACGTAGAGGATACAACTATCTCCAAGATTATTCATCTGGTTGAGGAAGCACAAGGGGAGCGCGCTCCAGCGCAAGCATTCGTAGATAAATTTGCGAAATATTATACGCCGATCATTATGGTTATTGCGGCGCTCGTTGCAGTCGTTCCACCTTTATTCTTTGGTGGAAGTTGGGATACTTGGGTTTATCAAGGATTAGCGGTACTTGTAGTTGGATGTCCGTGTGCATTAGTTATTTCTACTCCAATCTCGATTGTCTCGGCAATTGGAAATGCAGCTAAAAAAGGTGTGTTGATTAAAGGCGGTGTCTATCTAGAGGAATTAGGAGCCATTAAGGCAATCGCATTTGATAAAACAGGAACACTGACAAAAGGTGTACCAGTGGTAACAGATTTTAAAGTGTTAAATGATCAAGTGGAAGAAAAAGAGCTGTTTTCCATTATTACAGCTTTAGAATATCGATCACAACATCCACTTGCTTCAGCAATAATGAAGAAAGCAGAGCAAGATAATATTACTTATTCCGATGTTAGAGTGAAGGACTTCACTTCTATTACAGGTCGGGGCATTCAAGGGAATATAGATGGAACAACCTATTACATTGGCAGTCCAAGGCTTTTTAAAGAATTAAATGTTTCCGATTTTAGCCTTGAGTTTGAAAATAAAGTGAAAGTTTTACAAAACCAAGGGAAAACGGCCATGATTATTGGAACGGACCAAACAATCCTCGGCGTGATTGCAGTAGCAGATGAGGTCCGCGAAACAAGTAAAAATGTGATTCAAAAACTTCATCAGTTAGGAATCAAGCAAACAATTATGCTGACAGGTGATAATCAAGGTACCGCAGAAGCAATCGGTGCTCATGTAGGCGTTTCTGATATTCAGTCCGAATTGATGCCACAGGATAAGTTGGACTATATTAAAAAAATGAAAGCCGAGCATGGTAATGTAGCTATGATTGGCGATGGCGTCAATGATGCTCCTGCACTTGCTGCATCCACTGTTGGCATTGCAATGGGCGGTGCTGGAACAGATACTGCCATCGAGACAGCTGATATTGCATTAATGGGAGATGATTTAAGTAAGCTTCCATTTGCAGTAAGACTTAGCAGGAAAACGCTAAATATCATCAAAGCGAACATCACGTTTGCCATCGGAATTAAGATAATTGCCTTACTATTGGTTATTCCAGGCTGGCTAACCCTTTGGATTGCGATTCTTTCCGATATGGGAGCCACTATTTTGGTAGCATTAAATAGTTTGCGACTGATGAGAGTGAAGGATAAATAGGTACTATATGTGTGCAATTTACGGAAGGACTTTTCATTTTGAAGAAAAGTCCTATCCCTAAAATATTTGGAGATGATAAAATAATCGCGACGATACTGACGGCTACTGCGGTATATGTAGCAACAGGAATTGATTATCTCGTCATATTAATTCTTTTGTTTTCGCAAGTAAAAAAAGGTCAGGTAAAACATATTTGGATAGGACAATATATAGGGACTGCAATTGTGATAGGAGCAAGTCTTTTAGTTGCACAGGGGGTTGTAAATTTAATTCCTCAGCAATGGGTTATCGGACTACTTGGACTTTTACCACTTTACCTAGGCGTGAAAATATGGATTAAAGGAGAAGAGGATGAAGATGAAAGTAGCATTTTATCTTTATTCTCCTCTGGAAAATTTAATCAGTTATTTTTGACGATGATTTTCATCGTATTGGCTTCCAGTGCGGATGACTTTTCCATTTATATACCGTACTTCACGACCTTAAGTATGTCTGAAATCTTTATTGTCACTATTGTCTTTCTAATTATGGTTGGAGTTTTGTGCTATGTCAGTTACCGTCTAGCTTCCTTCGATTTTATATCGGAAACAATTGAGAAATATGAACGTTGGATTGTACCAATTGTATTCATTGGGCTAGGTATTTATATATTGTTTGAAAATGGAACATTCAATGCTCTGATTTCATTTCTTCTTTGAAGTGGCGAATCCAAACCATAAAGTAAAGTATAAAGAGGTTATCCTATTGATTGGGATAACCTTTTTATATTTAACTAATTATCATTTACGTTAAACACATGTACTTAAAGTAAGAACATTGATTTAAACCATTTTTTTCATAATTTACTCTTGATAAGATCCGACACCTTCTCCAGGAGATATCAAAATAACTCAGAGAATAAAAGAGATTAGTGAAATGATGGGCATTATATTATATGACCACATAATATTTTCAGAAAATGATCATCATTCAATTATCAAAAAAATTGCACTTTCTACTGGTATATATCCTTGCATTAATTTTATAAAAAATGCCCCTACTGAAGATATAAAAGCAATTGCTATGCTATTGTTCACTACCGTATTCATTGGTAATTTAAATAATGCTAATAATACAGGAATGATGATAAATGCTCCACCTGCACCCACAATTCCCGAAATTACACCAATTCCAAATCCAACTATAATAAATAGCAAAGGTTTAGATTTCGTCTCTTGTGTAGTAGGTTTAACTTTAATAAACATCAATATTAAAGCAAGTATGGCGATTATTACATATACCGTATTTACAAAAGTAGCATTAAACAAACTAGCTAAAATTGCCCCTAACATGCTTCCAATCAACATACCCCCTCCCATATATATAACAAGTTTAGGAGAGAAAGCTGGTTGTTTTCTTGCATTTAATGATCCACTAAGTGTACTGAAAAATACTTGACTAGAGGTAAGTCCCGAAGCAATATATGCACTATACGCAGGTATACCTATTAATGGTGGCAATATAAGAATAGCTGGGTAAATAATAATTGCGCCCCCAATACCTATTAATCCAGATATAAATCCACCCAGTACGCCAATTAGCAACATAATAGTCATATTTGCTATATCCATTATTTACTTTTAACTAATAAATTAACTGCTTCATTAATTAATTCTTGAGAACTTTCATTATTTTCTTCTGCTGTTTTAACGCATTCTATTAAATTTTCACTAATTATAATCCCCATTAAACGTTGTATAGAACCTTTAGATGCACTAAGTTGCGTAATTATATCTTTGCAATCTTTTTCTTCTTCCATCATTTTTACGACACCATTTAATTGACCTTGTATTCTATTTATACGATTAATCATTTTTTTATCATAAGTCATATTCATTTCCTCCACATAAATTGATTAAGTTAATAATAATAAATTAAAACAAAATTGTCAAATACCCCTATAGGTATTTGACAAATGATTCTATCCGTTTTATTATACCCTCATAGGTATTTATAGGAGGTAAGTATGGAACAATACAAAGAAGTACACATTAATTCATTAAACAAAGAAGAATTAGAAAAATTGGCAAAAATGGGTCAATTGATTGATGTTAGAACAAAAGAAGAATATGAATTAGGACACATTAACGGTTCAACTTTACACCCAGTAGAAGAGATTAAATCATTCAATAAGAATAGCAACAAAACGTATTATATACATTGTAAAAGCGGTAACCGAAGCACTAAAGCTTGCGATTATTTAGCCAAACAAGGTTATGATGTCGTGAATTTAAAGGGTGGATATAAAGATTATGAAGCAAAGAACTTCAATAGTGCTCCTTTAATAGAAAAAGATATTGAAATCAAAGAGAATCGTAAACAATTTGATTTTAGAGGTCTTCAGTGCCCTGGACCTATTGTTAATATCAGTAAAGAAATTAACAATATTTCAACGGGTGAGCAAATCGAGGTAACAGTTACAGATCCTGGTTTCAATAGTGATATTAAAAGTTGGGCGAAACAAACAGGGAATACCCTTGTAAATCTTACTGAAGAAGCAAATGTAATTAATGCAATTATTCAAAAAGAAAAGCCAAAAGAATTTGAAATCAATGACACTGCTACAGGTACAACAATTGTTTTATTTAGCGGTGAGTTAGATAAGGCAGTAGCAGCAATGATCATCGCAAATGGCGCTAAAGCAGCAGGTAAAGATGTAACTATTTTCTTTACTTTTTGGGGCCTCAACGCATTAAAAAAAGCGCAATCAACTCGCGTTAAAAAGAAAGGTATTTCCAAAATGTTTGACCTTATGTTACCTAAGGATCCAATACATATGCCATTATCAAAAATGAATATGTTTGGACTAGGTAATATTATGATGCGTTATGTAATGAACAAGAAAAATGTTGATTCTTTATACTCACTTATCGATCAAGCAATCGATCAAGATATAAAGTTAATTGCTTGTACCATGAGTATGGATGTTATGGGAATTTCAAAAGAAGAATTAAGAGATGAAGTCGATTATGGTGGCGTAGGTACTTATATTGGACATACTGAGCAAGCAAATCATAACTTATTTATCTAATCAATAAAATCTATTTTAAAAAGGAGTTTTTTTTGTTTTTCAAACAATTTTATGAAGACAATTTTTCACAAGCATCTTATTTAATTGGATGTCAACGTACAGGAGAAGCAATGATTATTGACCCTATACGAGATTTAACAAAATATTTAAAAGTTGCAGATAAAGAAGGATTCACAATTACTAAAGCTGCAGAAACACATATTCATGCTGATTTTGCTTCAGGTATTAGAGATGTGGCAAATAAATTGAATGCAAGTATATACGTATCTGATGAAGGTAAAGATGAATTTAATTATAAAAATATGCCTAAACAAACACATTTCGTTAAGCATCAAGATATTATCTATTTAGGAAAGATTAAATTAGAAGTCTTACACACTCCAGGCCATACCCCTGAGAGTATTAGTTTTTTACTTACTGACGAAGGTGGGGGTTCCAGTATACCAATGGGATTATTTAGCGGTGACTTCATCTTTGTTGGTGATGTAGGTAGACCAGATCTATTAGAAAAAGCTGTAAATGTTGAAGGTTCTACAAAAATCGGAGCAAAACAAATGTATCAGTCCATACAATTTGCTGCAACATTACCAGACTATATTCAAATTTGGCCAGGTCATGGTGCAGGGAGTCCTTGTGGTAAAGCGCTAGGTTCATTACCTACAACTACTTTGGGTTATGAGAAAATAAACAACTGGGCTTTTAATGTTAAAGATGAAACTTCATTTATCGAAACTTTAACACTCAATCAGCCAGCTCCACCACACCATTTTTCACAAATGAAAAAAATAAATCAATTTGGTATGCAAATGTACCAACCATATAATGTTTACCCTAGTTCAAGCAATACACAAACTGCTTTTGATCTTCGAAGTAAAGAAGCATTCCATGGTGGTCATATGCATGGAACTATCAATATTCCTTTTAATAAAACTTTTATAAATCAAATTGGTTGGTATTTAGATTATGACTAAGATATTGAATTAATTGGCGATAAATCTACCGTTCAACAAGCTATTCATGCTTTACAATTAATTGGTTTTGAAAATGTAAAAAGTTACCGTTTGCCACAAACAAATATCGTCACATCATCTATTCATAGTTCTGAAATGACTGGTGAAGAACATAATGTATTAGATGTTCGTAATGATGAATGGCGTAAAGGTCATTTAAAACAAGCAATTCATATTCCTCACGGTAAACTTTTAAATGAAGATATACCTTTCGATAAAAATGACCTAATTTATGTACATTGTCAATCAGGTGTTAGAAGTTCAATAGCGGTAGGAATATTAGAATATAAAGGATTTACGAATATTGTTAACGTTAGAGGTGGCTATCAACATTTACCAGCATTTTTAAAATAGTTTTCTTCTGCAATAGAACTATAAAAATCCCTCAATCCGAAAATTCAATTCGGATTGAGGGATTTTTTTATAAAGACAATTACGAACTTTGATTATTCATTTGAATTAGTTTTTTATGCTTTTATATCTAAGTAAATATCATTAATCTGTAGTACTTTTTGGATAATTGCTAATGTACCACCTAGCAAAGTTGCAAATTTGACATTAGATGTTAACTTTATTTGAATTTCGTTACGTGAATATTGTTTGAACTGGTTCTTAATTGCTTCTAATATTTCAGGCATTTCATTGAACAATGGACAGTTAATGTAAATTGCATTCGGATTAAACTGGGTGTTTAAATTATGTATTAAAACAGCAATTTTATTTATAAATTGTTCCATTTCTTCAACTACGACTTGATTTTTTTCATTATAAAATTGAATTAATTTGCTAAGCGTCATCTTCTCATTTAGTTGATTACTTAAATTATGCAGTAAAGCTTCTTGTGAAAAAATATCTTCAATCTTATGAAAGATCTCCACATTATCGCTAACTTTTGAGACAAGTGTTTTTCCAATTTCACCCGCTTCCCCATTTGCACCACGATACAATTGATTATTAATAATAAGCCCAGCACCAATACCTTTATGTATACTTAAAGCAATAAGATTATTGTAGGATAAATTATGATTAAAATTACGTTCATATAACGCTGAAAGATTCGCTTCATTTTCAACTACGACTGGAACATTAGTAATTTCTTTTATTTTCTTAGTAATTGAAATTCCTTCAGTTTCATGGAATGGTAAATATGTCACATGCTGCTCATTATCCACAACTCCATGTATAGAAACAGACACACCTAATAGTCCGTTATAAGTATCAAGTTTCTCCTGAATATCAATATGTTTTTTTATTATGCTTAATATACTACTAACCTTTTCATCAGGTAAATCATAAGATTCATGCTTAATGACATTACCATCAAAATAATTGTACATCACTTCAACAGAACTATAAGTTAAATCCAAAGAAATAAAATAACCATAAAGATGATTAACCTTCAGAAGAATAGGTTTTCTACCACCACTCTTCGTGCTATCACCCTCACCAACCTCATTAACAAGAGATTTATACTTTAACTTATTCAAAATACTAGAAATCGTTGCCTTATTAATCTCAAGATTTTTAGATATTTGAGTACGCGAAATATTATGATGGTTATAAATTTCCCTTAGCACTCTTTTTTCATTATCATTTATATTTAAAATATTTTCCATAATTGCCTACCCCATAAGTTATTTTGAATTTAGTTTATAGTTTATCATGTATTTTTATACCAACTATTTTAACATAAATTAAATTAAACCTTAGAACAACTTAAAACCTCACTTAGGTTATCATCTTCGTTCTTTTATTTTTTTTATTATTTCAATAAATTACGTATTTCCAATATGACGATTTTTTATGCAAAGTCGTTGTATGTTTTTCAAATTTTTGACATTTATGCAATCTAAATAGCCAATTAGGGAATTTTTAACATTTTTTATTTGTTTGATATTATACTTAATGTATCTTAAATAGAAAGAGGGTATGCATATGGATTTCACTGGTGTTATTACAAGCATTATTGATTTAATCAAGACTTGCATTCAGGCTTTCGGTTAATTTTTTCAACTAAAAAACAGAGGAAATATTCAACGACTTGATTGTTTCCTCTGTTTTCTATGTATTGTTGTAAACACAACAATTTTATTTTTTATTCAATATATTTCTCAATTCTTCTATTTCATCTTGTGATAGATCTTCTTTTTCTACAAAGTTTAAGACAAGTGAATTGAAACCGCCTTTGTATACTTTATTGATAAAGTTTTTAGATGTTTTATATTTTATATCACTTTCTTCTACAAGAGAGTAATATTGAAAAATTTTATTGTCTTTTTTACGATCTATAAATCCCTTTTTATACAATCTCGTTATAAGTGTACGAATGGTTTTTGGACTCCAGTCCTTTTGCATTTGTATTTCTTCTATTATATTATTCGCACTTGCATATTTTTTCATCCAAATGATATTCATAACTTCCCATTCTGCAGATGATATTTCATACGTTTTATTATCCATTATATTAACTCCATTTCTTTTAAAATACGCTCAGAAATTTGTTGTGCTTTTTCGCCATTCGCATTGTCTTCGCCTTTTAAATGTGTAGCAAAATAATACGTATTATCTTTCGTTTCAACATAACCTACGAACCATCCATTTGCTTCTTTGTGATTCACGATTCCTGTTCCAGTTTTACCTACATATTTATAAGTATCTTTTTGTTTCAAAGTCATACTATTTTCAACTTTTTCAATAGCCTTATTATCAAAATGCATGTTATGTTGTTTCATATTTTTCAACAAATTAACCTGTTCTATTGCAGAAATTTTTAATGAAGATTCATTCCAATAATTTTCATTCCCTGATATTTCTTCATTACCATATTCAATTAGATCTAAATAAGATTTAACCTCATCTTGTCTTAAATGTTTGTTTAAATTTTCGTAATACCAATTTACTGAATATTTCATTGAAGAATTTAAATTTTGATCTTGGTTCCATTCTTTAAATGGATATTGATGTTTATCCCATTGTTGTTCAGTATGATTTAATGAGAGTAAATTTTGGTCGAATGCCATTAACGCTAAATAAATTTTGTAAGTAGAATTAGGTGAATATCGTTGTTTACTTTCTGGTTCATTATAAATAGAATAAGCTTGCTCCCGTTCATTATAAAGCACAAAACTTCCATCAAATCCTTTGAAATACGGAGCTAGTTGATTTAATTTTTTATATGATACATTTGTTTCATATTTGTCTTGTTGAACATGTGCAGATAGTAACGGTGCTTGTATTAAAAGCGATATACTACATACAATATACGCAACAATACGCTTGTTTCGATTAGGTTTAGGCATTGAATCATAAAGTGCAATATACTTAACACGTTCTTTAATATTTGAATTAAAACCTAGTAAATATTGTGCTGCCACATTATTTATGTGCTGAGATTTTAAAATAGAGCATTTTAATATCGATTCACCATAACGTATATGTTCATGGCGATTCAAAATTTTTAAAACGTTTCTATCACATACTTTTTCACAGTCATTGTCCATCATTGTTTTACTTATATATAGTGCAGGATTAAACCAGAATATCATTTTAAAAACAACATAAAGCTGGTTGAATATTAAGTCATGACTTTTCACATGTGATAGTTCATGTAGAATAATATATTCAATTTCTTTGTCATTCATGGTTTCGACTACGACAGTTGGTAGTACAATTTGGGATTTCACTAAACCAAATACCATCGGATTATCAATGTTTGAACTATAACTAATTGTTATATGCTTTTTGTAGAACTGCATCTTACTTTGACATACTTTAAGTCGTTCATTAAGATATGACGATTCCAATGACGAACTTTTAATAACATCAATTTGTCGGAATGCCTTAATCATATAAAATAAGCACAACAAACTACCAAATACCCATATCAAAAGAATCATATACGTTATATTTGAGGTCTCAAACTGATTAACATTAATTGCTAAGTCTTTCGTAACAGATGATTGTTGACCATCTAACATATGACTAACCGAAGAAGTCGTGTCAGATACATTTCGATTCATCATATCTTTTGAAAATGTAAAATTCGATATTTTGTAAAATGGTATTAATGGAATTAACGTGGAGACGAGCACTAATAACCAAATCTTATGTGACATAATATTTTGAGTATATTTTATATAGAGCATTCTCACTAAAAAAATTACACATATCGTGAGCAATGAACTGATTATACTTAACATTAAAAAAGATGATAACACCTTCTACACCTCCATATCACAAAAATTATAACATTATTTTGACATAAATACTACATTTGTAGTATACTACAAATGTAGTCTTATATAAGGAGGATATTGATGAAAAAGATAAAAATTGTTCCACTTATTTTAATAGTTGTAGTTGTCGGGTTTGGTATATATTTTTATGCTTCAAAAGATAAAGAAATTAATAATACTATTGATGCAATTGAAGATAAAAATTTCAAACAAGTTTATAAAGATAGCAGTTATATTTCTAAAAGCGATAATGGTGAAGTAGAAATGACTGAACGTCCGATAAAAATATATAATAGTTTAGGCGTTAAAGATATAAACATTCAGGATCGTAAAATAAAAAAAGTATCTAAAAATAAAAAACGAGTAGATGCTCAATATAAAATTAAAACAAACTACGGTAACATTGATCGCAACGTTCAATTTAATTTTGTTAAAGAAGATGGTATGTGGAAGTTAGATTGGGATCATAGCGTCATTATTCCAGGAATGCAGAAAGACCAAAGCATACATATTGAAAATTTAAAATCAGAACGTGGTAAAATTTTAGACCGAAACAATGTGGAATTGGCCAATACAGGAACAGCATATGAGATAGGCATCGTTCCAAAGAATGTATCTAAAAAAGATTATAAAGCAATCGCTAAAGAACTAAGTATTTCTGAAGACTATATCAAACAACAAATGGATCAAAATTGGGTACAAGATGATACCTTCGTTCCACTTAAAACCGTTAAAAAAATGGATGAATATTTAAGTGATTTCGCAAAAAAATTTCATCTTACAACTAATGAAACAGAAAGTCGTAACTATCCTCTAGAAAAAGCGACTTCACATCTATTAGGTTATGTTGGTCCCATTAACTCTGAAGAATTAAAACAAAAAGAATATAAAGGCTATAAAGATGATGCAGTTATTGGTAAAAAGGGACTCGAAAAACTTTACGATAAAAAGCTCCAACATGAAGATGGCTATCGTGTCACAATCGTTGACGATAATAGCAATACAATCGCACATACATTAATAGAGAAAAAGAAAAAAGATGGCAAAGATATTCAACTAACTATTGATGCTAAAGTTCAAAAGAGTATTTATAACAACATGAAAAATGATTATGGCTCAGGTACTGCTATCCACCCTCAAACAGGTGAATTATTAGCACTTGTAAGCACACCTTCATATGACGTCTATCCATTTATGTATGGCATGAGTAACGAAGAATATAATAAATTAACCGAAGATAAAAAAGAACCTCTGCTCAACAAGTTCCAGATTACAACTTCACCAGGTTCAACTCAAAAAATATTAACAGCAATGATTGGGTTAAATAACAAAACATTAGACGATAAAACAAGTTATAAAATCGATGGTAAAGGTTGGCAAAAAGATAAATCTTGGGGTGGTTACAACGTTACAAGATATGAAGTGGTAAATGGTAATATCGACTTAAAACAAGCAATAGAATCATCAGATAACATTTTCTTTGCTAGAGTAGCACTCGAATTAGGCAGTAAGAAATTTGAAAAAGGCATGAAAAAACTAGGTGTTGGTGAAGATATACCAAGTGATTATCCATTTTATAATGCTCAAATTTCAAACAAAAATTTAGATAATGAAATATTATTAGCTGATTCAGGTTACGGACAAGGTGAAATACTGATTAACCCAGTACAGATCCTTTCAATCTATAGCGCATTAGAAAATAATGGCAATATTAACGCACCTCACTTATTAAAAGACACGAAAAACAAAGTTTGGAAGAAAAATATTATTTCCAAAGAAAATATCAATCTATTAACTGATGGTATGCAACAAGTCGTAAATAAAACACATAAAGAAGATATTTATAGATCTTATGCAAACTTAATTGGCAAATCCGGTACTGCAGAACTCAAAATGAAACAAGGAGAAACAGGCAGACAAATTGGGTGGTTTATATCATATGATAAAGATAATCCAAACATGATGATGGCTATTAATGTTAAAGATGTACAAGATAAAGGAATGGCTAGCTACAATGCCAAAATCTCAGGTAAAGTGTATGATGAGCTATATGAGAACGGTAATAAAAAATACGATATAGATGAATAACAAAACAGTGAAGCAATCCGTAACGATGGTTGCTTCACTGTTTTATTATGAATTATTAATAAGTGCTGTTACTTCTCCCTTAAATACAATTTCTTCATTTTCATTGTATGTTGAAAGTGACACTGTAACGAGTCCATTTTCTTTTTTTATGGATTTCTTATTTGTAATTTCAGCGATAACGTACAATGTATTACCTGGGTATACAGGTTTAATAAATTTAACGTTATTCATTTGTGTTCCTGCTACAACTTCTTCTCCGTATTTACCTTCTTCTACCCATAATTTAAATGATATTGAAAGTGTATGCATGCCAGATGCAATGATACCTTTAAATCTACTTTGTTCTGCTTTTTCTTTATCTATATGCATATATTGAGGATCAAAAGTTGTTGCAAATTGGATAATTTCTTCTTCTGTAATATGAAGGCTTTTTGTTTTGAATGTTTCTCCTACTATAAAATCATCGTATTTCATATATGTCTCTCTTTCTTATTCAAATTAATTTTTTAGTATGTAACATGTTAAAGGTAAGTCTACCGTCACTGAAACGTAAGACTCACCTCTAACTTTCTATTGAGACAAATGCACCATTTTATCTGCATTGTCTGTAAAGATACCATCAACTCCCCAATTAGCAAGTTGGTTTGCACGTGCTGGTTTGTTTACAGTCCATACGTTCAATTCATAACCCGCTTCTTTTACCATTTTTACTTTTGCTTTAGTAAGTTTGGCATCTTCAGTGTTTACTATTTTAGCATTACAGTAATCTAAAAGTGTTCTCCAGTCTTCACGAAACGAAGTTGTATGGAATATAACTGCTCTGTTATATTGTGGCATGATTTCTTCTGCAAGTTTAACAAGCACAACATTAAAGCTTGAAATGAGCACTTCTTGATTCTGATTTAAGTTTGTTAATTGTTCTTCCACTTGCTTAACCATACTTTTAGAAAGTGCTAGTCCATTCGGTCCAGTAATACCTTTTAATTCTACATTTAAATTCATATTATATTCATTTGCTATTTTTACTACATCATCGAAAGTTGGCAAATGTTCATCTTTGAATTTTTCACCAAACCAAGATCCTGCAGAAGCATCTTTAATTTCATCATAATTCAATTCAGTTATTTCCCCGGACATATTTGTAGTCCGTTCTAAATAATCATCATGAATGATAATCAGTTGTTCATCTTTTGTAATTGCAACATCTAACTCCAACCAGTTTATACCTTCTACTTCTGAAGCAGCTTTAAATGATGCAATTGTATTTTCCGGAGCTTTACTAGGTAATCCTCTATGTCCATATACAGTTAGCATATTACCTCTCCTTGCATTTTTATTTTTTTAATTAACGTAACTGTATTATCACATTAATCGCACTTTTATTTCCATTAAAAAGAGATGAATATCATAAATAAAGAAGTCGATAGATTCGTATTGATTATGGAGTTAATCTACGTCTCATCTCATTTTTAAAAAATCATTTATGTCCCAAGCTCCATTTTGTAATCAAGTCTAGTTTTTCTGTACCCCTTATCTGCAATTTTACTTAGGATTGCTTTTAACGTACCTCTTATCTGCAATTTTACTTAGGATTGCTTTTAACTTACCCCTTATCAGCAATTTTACTGAGAACTGCTTTTAACGCACCTCTTATCTGCAATTTTGCCTAGAACTGCTTTTAACGTACCTCTTATCTGCAATTTTACTGAGAACTGCTTTTAACTTACCCCTTATCAGCAATTTTGCATGAAATTGCTTTTAACGTACCTCTTATCTGCAATTTTACTTAGAACTGCTTTTAACGTACCTCTTATCTGTAATTTTACTGAGAACTGCTTTTAACAAACCTCTTATCTGCAATTTTACTTAGAATTGCTTTTACTATTCCTCTTATTAGTATAATCTCAGTAAGAATGCGTATAAAAATGAAAATTACAACCGATTTTGTAAGTGCTGACGCCTGAGGGAATAGTATGTGCGAGAGACTAATGGCTCGAGCCATACCCCTAGGCAAGCATGCACGTACAAAATCGTAAGATAAAAAAATAAGCATATCACTGTAAACTTTAAAAAATCAGTTTAGTGATATGCTTATTTATTTCGAGTTAGGATTTATGTCCCAAGCTCATCAAGCACAATCGGCCACTAGTTTATTTCTCTATCTTATATGTTCTGATATGGTCTTCTATACTGTATAAGTATACTTTTGAATATGGATCTTGTGTCAATTCACGTTCGAAATCAAATTCTTGATTATCAAATCTGTTAAAGAATGTTTCGTATTCTTCGACTGATAATTGCTCTCTAGATTCTAGCATATTTAAGTGTTTCTCTTTATCTAATGCTTTGTCATATCCTTTAACGATTGAACCACTAAAGATTTCTTCTACTGCTCCTGAACCATAACTAAATAGACATACTTTCTCTTCTGGTTGGAATGTGTGGTTCTGTAATAACGAAATTAAACTTAAGTATAATGATCCTGTATAAATGTTACCAACATCTCTATTCCATAATACGGTTCTGTTGCAAAGTTGAATTTATAGTATAA
>NZ_KV840425.1:0-39073 GCF_001839185.1 Staphylococcus sp. HMSC65H10
TGTTTTTTCCTTTAAGTGTTTGTTGCTCAATACCTGCGTATTTTGCACGTTTTAAATCTTCTGATAAGTTCAGTAGGAACTCCATCTCTTTCTGTGAAAAATCTAATAATGTTAGGAAATGTCTATTTCTTAAGTTTTGCATTCTAATACAACTCCTCTATGTGATTGATTTCACATTAATTGTAAACGCTTTCTATTGGTTTCGTCAATGAAATTTTGCACAATTATTTAGTTATAACTTTAAATTTGTCTAAGAAGTTAACGTTATGCATAAGGTGTCTTTAAAGGTGCATTTTTAGCGATAACAAAAAGAAAAATATTCATTTATTTGTATGAATATATGACTCGCTTTTATTTGTATTACCTATTCCGTGTAAGTTAACCCTTTTTTGTTCAAAATCAACAAAAATTAATAGAAAGAAAAACGTTGAATTCCTATACTTTCAGCATTTTAAACGTGGAAATAAAAAATATTTCACATGAGCTTAACAAAAACTTAAAAATAGATTGATTTTGGTTAAAAGTAATATAAGATAGTGTTATATAAGAAAATAAATGTCTCCATTAGACATCTATGATACTTACAACTAAGACAGAGCGGAGAGATATCAATGAAAAAACTTTGGTTAATTGTAATCAGTGCATTATTTTTATTAGCGGGCTGTTTCGGTTTGAAATCACATGATCAATCAGACGAAACAATTAAAAAAGGTAAAGCCACTGATCAAATGCAGACATTCAAAATTGGACAAATAGTAGATGCCGATGGTGTGGATGTTCAAGTTATCAAAGCGGAATACATTAATAACTACAGTGATATTGATGCACCAAAGAACGGGAAAGCATTACAAGTAACTTTGAAATTTAAAAATAATAATAAACCAAAAGTGGTTGTGGATTCTAGCGCATTCGCAATGACGATTAGAGGAGAAACGTATCCAGACTGGGTTGGCGGTAATCATTCAGAAGGAAGTTTCACGCATCAACTCAGTCATGGAAAAACTGCAGTAGAATCTTTGACGTTCGATGTACCAGACGCTAAAGTCTATACATTAGAAATGGATGCGCAGTTTAAAAAGAAAAATGTTAAAGGTAAATGGAACATCCACCAAGCAATGATTAAAAAAGGTGACAGTCAAAATGATACAAATAAAGCAGCAGCATCTGATACTAAAGAGAAAAGTTCTAAAAAAGCATCTAAAGAAAAAGACTATCCTTATTCTGCCGATGAATATAATGCGTTAGTTGATTTATACAATGCCTTCACAAAAGGTGAGCGTATGAACCATGTCACACGTGGAGTTACGAACAAAGAATACAATGATTTAGCTGATCGTGTAGATAAATTGCTAGAAGATTATGGAGAAGAGCTTGATGCTGCCTATCAAAAAGCAGTAAAAGAAGAAGAGGCTGAATGGCAAAAAAATCAAGACCGCATCAATAAAGAGTTTGAAGCAGAAATGAAACGCCAAGATGAAGTCAATGCGCGTGAAGAAGCACAACGACGCAAACAAGAAGAGGCGGAACAACGTGCTTATGAAGCTCAAGTACAACGTCAAAATGAACAAGCTGCACGTGAAGCAGAAGCACAAAAACAACAAAATACGAACAATCAATCTCAAGATGATTCACAATAATTGAAAAAGCTGCCTATGGCGGCTTTTTTATATTTATACATAGTATTAATTTGAATTACCTATACTCTAAAGTGTTAATTAAAAAATATTCACTAAAACTTCATAAATATTCGAAAAAAGATTGCTTTTACTTAAAAGTATTATAAAATATTCCTATAAAGACAATTTGATGATAAATGCATTGAAATGTCATCGTTTCACAACTAAATACAGAGCGGAGAGAGAAAGATGAAAAGACTTTGGTTTTTGATGATTAGTGTATTATTTTTATTAGTTGCCTGCAGTGGCGCAAAGTCTGAAGAAAAGATAGAAGGTACAGAAGCAAGAGGTAAAGCAACAGAAGAAATGAAAACATTCAGAGTAGGACAAATCGTTGATGCTGACGGTGTAGATGTTCGAGTAGTTAAAGCAGAGTATGTAAATGATTATGAAGATTACGAAGCACCTAATAACGGTAAAGTATTAAAAGTGACATTAAAATTTAAAAACAATAACAGCGATCAAGTACTTGTAGATTCTAGCGCATTTACAATGAACGTCAGAGGAGAAACGTATCCAGATTGGATTGGCGGAGATGGTACAGACGGTATTTTCTCTCATCAATTAAACTAAGGTAAAACTGCGACAGGCACTTTAACATTTGATGTTCCAGAAGCCAAAGTCTATACCTTAGAAATGGACACGTATTTTAAAACTGCAAATGTTAAAGCGAAATGGACCCTTCATCAAGCAATGATTAAAGATGGCAGTTATAATGAAGCTGACAGCCAATCGGATACGAAGAAAGATAAAACAAAAGCTGAAGACGATAGCGAGGATTATCCATACACAGCAGAAGAATACAATGCGTTAGTAGATGAATATAACGCATTAACAGATGGAGAAAGAATGAACCACGTCACACGTGGTGTCACAAATAAAGAATACAACGATTTAGCAGCACGTATTGATAAACTTTATGATGAATTAGAAGCAGAATGGGATAAAGAATATCAAAAGCAACTTGAACGTGAAGATGCAGAATGGCAAAAAAATCAAGATCGCATCGATAAAGAATTCGAAGCAGAGATGAAGCGCCAAGATGAAATAGATGCACGAGAAGAAGCACAGAGACAAAAACAAGAAGAAGCTGATCAACGTGCCTATGAAGCAGAAATGAAACGTCAAGACGAACAAGCAGCACGTGAGGCACAAGAACAAGCGAAATTAGATGCAGAACTTCAAAAACAAGAAGAAGCAGCAGATCAAGCGATGTTAGAAGAGTAGATAGAAATAAATTTTAGTTTTAAAGGTGAGTTATAAAAATGGATGAATTAAGATATGAAAAACCTAGAAACCGTATCGCAGAAATTGTATTAGGTATTGTCGGCAGTATATTTGGGATTATTGGTGGGGTTTCCACATTAATGGTCGCAAGTGCGAATGAAGCTGTCGGAAATGCTGGAAGCAGTGATATCTATACGTTAGGTATTATCGTTATATTGATGAGTATAGCGACATTCATAATTAGTTGTTTAATTAAGAGAAAGCGTGTATTAATGAGTATCTTGCTCATTATCGCAGGTGTACTAGACTTTTTCTTAATTGGTATCTATGGAATCATCGCAGGTATTTTAATCTTAGCTGCGGGTGTCTTAGCGTTATTACGAAAATAACGCAGTTATAATCAGCATATACATGTGTTGTTATGTGTTGAAAACAGTTACTTTAAGAATAAAGATAATTATATTTCTCAAGCAGAATGGGTTAAGTTATGGCAAAAAGCACTTAAGGTCAACTATAAACCTGTGGCAAATATTAAAGCGATCAAGCCAAACAAAAAAGGCGATTCAGATATACAAGCAGCAATCAAAGAGACATCAAAATATTCGGTGAAGTCATCAGATTATTTAACAGGAAACAAAGAAAAAGATACAGAAATTGTGAGTGATTTAGAACAAGGTTTGTACAGAAAACGTATGTTGAGTTATGGCGGTCTCTTGAAGAAAAAACACAAAGAATTGAATTTAGATGATGTTGAAGAAGGTAATTTAATTCACACAAATGAAGATGAAAAAATAACAGAGGAAGAAGAAAAAGCTTATTCAATTACTGCAATTTGGAATTTCGAAAAGCAAAATTAATTCTTAAAAAATTTACAGCACTAGCTACAAAGTTAGTGCTTTTTATTTTGAAAAGCGCTATACCGCTAGAAATGTCTGGCTTCGCCAAATCATACATTTTTAAATGCATGCATATTCCCCTTATGCTCTTACAAGAAAATTAGTCTCAAATCGAAAATTTGATATTTTTTACAGAAGTCTTCCTTTGCCGGAACTAAAAATCGAGTTACTTTTTGAGTGATTTTATCTAAAATTTTAGTTTGCATGTAAATGGTCAGTATCTAAAAATCAGACACTGATTTTGCTTACTCTTTTCTTTTGTTCTTTTGCTACTTGCGTTGTAATCTTTTTAGATTAATTTTCTTGTTAGATGACTTACTTTTTGTTTATGAATTTTAAAATAGTTTCTCTATCAGAATTTGTGCCAAATTTATATTTAACCAAAACCTATTTTTTATTCTCCGTATATTCAATTAATCCAATAAAAAATTGACCGTCATGAAAAAATGTGAGTTTCATGTTGTCCCTCCTCTGTTTTCTCATGAAATGATGGATGATCTGAGAAGGAAGGTATTAACAAAAACTTATATTTCGCATTAGGACTACCAACCCAATTGTGTTTTTACATTCCATAGTTTGATATTAACAAAATAATGAGATTTGGAAACGACTTTAAGAAAATTAATTGATAGTGTATCGTATAAATTGATTTAAAAATAGTAGTAAAGGTGGTTTGTATGCAAAAGAGAGTTATTAAAGGTATTAAAGAAGGTTTATATGTATTTGTTTTAACGGTTATAGTTGCTTTAATTCTAAATTTTTCAAACTTAAATTATGGACATCATAAGCTTTGGGAGTATTTAGGGAACTTCGGTATAGTTAAAATTTTTAATGATAATGCTTTAAATGGTTTTATTGTTTTAGGTTTTCTAATTGGTTTTGTTGTGTTTGTTTTAGCTTTGTTTTTCCCTGAAAAAGATAAAAAACAATAAGTGTTTTGGTATGTGATTGTTAAGGGTTCAGAGAATCGTTGTCAATAAAGCAATTGGAATTAAGTAATAAAAAACGTGTCTTAATGGGTGTTTTACTTGTTATAGGAGGCGTAC
Source organism: Staphylococcus sp. HMSC65H10 (assembly GCF_001839185.1). Classification (NCBI taxonomy): domain Bacteria; kingdom Bacillati; phylum Bacillota; class Bacilli; order Caryophanales; family Staphylococcaceae; genus Staphylococcus; species Staphylococcus sp. HMSC65H10. Next base: position 4,846 of record NZ_KV840425.1, read on the forward strand.
TAAACTTTATTTTCATTGGTTTATTCGGAATTTTATCTGGTATTTTAATACTTGTTGCAGGTGTTTTAGCATTAGTACGTAAATAAGAAGAATGATTGGGAGCTGCCGCATTGGCAGCTTTTTAATTGTTGAAAAAGGAGACAATTGGAGATTTTACAACAGAGATTTCTAATAGGTTTGAGTTATGCTATACTATTTTAATCATTGTAGGAAAGAAGGGCGCGCATGCTGTTTTTATTTTTACTGGGTTTAGTTGCAGGGATGGTGGTTCCTGTACAAACTTCTATTAATACAAAACTAATACGCTATACACATTCATCATTCTATTCTTCAGCAATCTCATTTTCAGTCGGCGCTCTATTTTTATTCATTGTAAACTTGATTATTGCACCTGGTCACTTCACATTAAGTTTCTTTTCTGGTCAATCGTTTAATTATACGTGGTTCGTTGGAGGACTATTAGGTGTCTTATTCTTAACAGGAAATCTATTACTGTTTCCAAGGCTAGGTGCGTCATTGACAGTCATTATAACCATTGCTGGACAAATCATTATGGGTGTGATGATTGATACCTTTGGTTGGTTAGGAGCTAAAATAGAACCATTCACATTCTTAAAGCTGATTGGTGTTTTATTGTTATTTATTGGCATCATTGTGATGAATTATGTTAAACATCAACCTAAAGAAGAAAAAGCTAATAAAGTCTTACCATGGTTAGTCATAGGATTTATCTTTGGGTTTGCACCACCGATTCAAACTGCGATCAATAGTCAGTTGGGACAACAAGTACATAGTTCATTATTTGCGTCATTAATTTCATTCTCTGTAGGAGCAATCGCATTAATTGTCATTACAGCGTTTGTAAATCGTTCATTTAAATTATCAACTTATGAACCAGAAGTAGGTAAAATCAAACCAGTTTATTTTATTGGCGGGGTACTTGGTGTGGTATTTGTCACAGCGAATATCGTTTTAATGCCACATTTAGGTGCTGCATTGACGACTATTGTCGGAATGCTGGGCCAAATGTTAATGGGTGTCATAATTGATCACTTCGGCATTTTAGGTGCGAAGAAAAACAAGATTAATGTACGTAAGATTTTAGGAATCATATGTATCTTCATAGGCATCGTCTTACTAAGATTCTTCTAAATTCATATTAAAAAGAACGTTTTTACGACAAGTAGAAACGTTCTTTTTGTTATATAAATATAGCCCAGGAAATAACTTCCCGGGCCAATTCATCATATTTATTTTTTCTTATTCTTCTTAGAAACGACTTTCGTGTTTTTAGGTTTATCTTCTTTTTTCTCTTGTTCGCGTTTAATACGTGCTACTTCTTCATCCGCAACTTTACTGTAGTATCTGTTCGCAAAGAACATTTGAACAATCATAAAGATGGCACTGACTGACCAATAAAGACCTAATGCTGCAGCTGAAGTGAATGAGATATAAATGATGAAGATAGGTGAGATAATCATCATCATGTAACCCATTTGACGTTGTTCTTTCGGCATATTTTCAATGCTGACAAGTGATTGTAAGAAGTAAAGGGCACCGGCAATGATTGTAATCCAAACATCAGGTTCTGTCAGTTTGAACCATAAGAAGTGAGGATGATCTGTGATGCCGCCATGTGAAGGCCATTTTAATGAGACATATAAACCGAAGAGTACAGGCATTTGAATTAAGATTGGCAGACAGCCAAGCATACTCTTCATTGGATTCATGTCGTACTTTTTATAAACAGCCATTAATTCTTGTTGTGCTTCCATTTTTTCTTCTTGTGTACGTGCACGTTTAACTTTTTCTTGTACTTCTTTCATCTCAGGTTTCGCAATATCCATAACCTTACGCATGATTTGACCGTTCTTAGTTTGGCTTAACATAAACGGCAACATAACTAAGCGAATGGCTAATACAATAACGATAATTGCGAGACCATAGTTATCGTTTAAATTATGACCAAGCCAATGTAGTAAATTGTCCATTGGTTTTGCGAAAGTATTAAAGAAGAAACCATTGCGGTTTTCACTCTTTGAATAATCGCAACCTGCGAGCAGTACTGTAGATAACGTCAATAACAGTATGTATTTTATTTTCATCTTTCTCTGCCTTTCTCTTTTTTTATTGAAAATAATTAAGCATCGTATCGAAGTCATTGAAAAAGCAACCGCTTAACAAGGGTTGCGAAAAAGGACAACAATTGCTTATACACTTACAAGATACAATCCTAACATAGAACCTGTATCGATTAAAGAAGAGAAAAGATAAAATAACTTAGCTAAAAGTAATACGATAAACAACCACGCAATACAGTGACAAATTAACTAATCTGCTGCTTTTTCATCTTTCAACGTATTGATAGAAATAGACCATAAAACGATATTTAAGATCATCACAATAAATAATGCGACAACTGTATATAGAAGATCAAAAGTTATAGGCATCGGCAAGGTTTCAAACAACACATAATAAACTAACCCGCCAATAATGACCTGCCCCACAATGTTTAAGAGCTTTCCAATATTAGATTTAACAAATTGAAGTAATAAAGAGGGGAAAGATAACACACTAAAAACAACATAACTAACGAGTGTTATTTCTCCTAAAGCTATCGCAGACGTATCAGTTAAATTTGAAAGTGTAACTGAATCTAAAAACTTTATCGCAGCGATAAACGCAAAGATAAAAATAACGAAGCCAATTACTTCTTCAATAAGTAGTACCAAAAATGAGCTGACAATATTCTTTTCTGGTTTCTCAAAGCGCTCATAAATATATTCAATGACAAAATTCAATAGTATCGAAACAACAACCAAGATAATAAAGACAGTCGGAAGTTTACCTGTAAATAACTGGCTTAAGAATTCTACACCTAAATCCCAATAAACTTTCATGATTTTAAGCTCCTCTTTCTCTTTATGTAATGAGTATATAGATAAAATGCAATAAAAATCAACTGTCATTTTATAACTTTTAAATTAAAAAAGAGAGGCATGTCTAGATTGATTAAATGATGAAGAATGTTGTAAGGACAAGGAATAAAGCGCCTGGGTTAGTCTAACGTTTGTGTGAGGTTATACTGAAGTTAAGGTAGAAACGGTATGCCATGCACAAAAAATGTATGTCTTATAATGTGTAGTGGTTAATTGTGAAAATAAAATGATTATAAAAGAAATTAATATGGGGGCTGTAATGAAAAAGTTTAAATATTTAATGGGGATAGTTTTAACAAGTGTCCTTATACTTGCTGGATGTGGGTTAACTGGCTTAGATGGCGGTCCAGGTAAAAATGTTAAAATTACTGCACTCGCAACAAGTGAATCGCAAATTATGGCACATATGATTCGCCTACAAATTGAACATGATACGAAAGGGAAAGTAAAACCAACCATTATTAACAACTTAGGCTCAGCTACTATTCAACATAACGCCTTATTGAATGGAGATGCGCAAATTTCTTCTACGCGTTATACAGGTACAGATTTAGTAGGAGCGTTAAATCAACAACCTATTACTGACACCAAGAAAGCTATGGATGTTGTTCAAAAAGGCTTTACAAAGCAATATGATCAAACGTTCTTTGATACGTATGGTTTTGAAAATACATTCGCATTCATGGTGACACAAGAAGTGGCTGACAAATATCATCTTGAAACAGTTTCGGATTTAAAGAAACATAAAGACGAGTTGCGTTTAGGTACAGATTCTACTTGGATTAAACGTGCTGGCGATGGTTACCCGGCTTTCACTAAAGCCTATGGATTCAAATTTAAAAGTATCCGACCTATGCAAATCGGCTTAGTATATGATGCTTTAAAAAACAATAAATTAGATGTGGCTCTAGGTTATACTACAGATGGTCGTATTTCAGCTTATAACTTGAAAGTATTAAAAGATGACCGTAAATTCTTCCCGCCATATGACGCAAGTCCACTTGCGAAGAACGACTTCCTAAGAAAGAACCCTAAAATTAAACATTGATTAGAAAAACTTCAAGGCAAGGTCTCTACGAAAACAATGCAAGAGTTAAATTATCAATCAGACGGCAAACAACAAGAGCCAGCCGTAGTCGCAGAAAGGTTCCTCAAAAAACACAACTATTTCGAAAATAAATAGTTATCAATTTATCTTGTGTTAGGACCATGTTATACTGACAAAAATTGGAGGTAGATTATGGCTAAAATTAACCAAAGACAAGTGAGACAAATTGTGCGATTGGTCACACGTATTGTACGTCAGATCATGCGTTCTAGAAATAATAAAGGTTATTAATATAAAGAAGCAGCACTTTCTCAAATTAGAAGAGAAGGTGCTGCTTTTGTTTATCCTTAAATTGAAGCGTATGGATACGCATGTAGTTAAATTTATGAGCGATCTTCTGATGAGTGTCTCTTAGATGCGGCATGTAAAATCTTAGTATGTTCTTCATTAGGTGAGAGTGTTAATCCTAACGCTTTACGCTCTCTATTCGCATCTTTATAGAATGAAAGCGTCATTAAGATAACGACCACACTGAATGGTAAGGCTGAGATAATCGCCGCAGATTGTAGAGCGTCTAATCCTGTCTCGCCTCCGGCAAGCAGTAATACATACGCAATCGCAGAAAGCGCAAGTCCCCATACAATTTTTACGAATCCTGCTGGACGTAATGTACCAAATACCGTCTGCATACCTAAAACGAATGTTGCTGAATCGGCAGAAGTAATAAAGAATGATCCAATTAATGCGAGTGCGATAATGGATAAGACACTGCCTATCGGCAATTCATTAAAGATACCGAATAATTGTGTTTCAGGTGGCATTTTAAAGATTTCAGTATGTTCTTGTCCGACACTGATACCTGTTAAACCGAATACACTGAACCAGAAAATACTGACGATTGTCGGCACTAGTAAGACTGCCATAACGAATTCTCTGATAGAGCGTCCTTTAGAGATACGGGCGATAAAGATACCGACGAACGGACTCCAACTCATCCACCAGCCCCAATAATAAACTGTCCATGTCTGCATCCAGTCATGTTTTTGTTGGTTTAATGGTGCGGTGTCTAAACTGTTAAAGATTAAAGTATTTAAGTAATCACCAGTTGCAGAAGTCATCATGTCTAAGATGAGTAAAGTTGGACCAATGACTAATAAAATCGCAAAGAGAATTGCAGCTAAAATCATATTCAAGTTACTTAAATATTGAATTCCTTTGCTTAAACCACTCCATGCACTGTATAAGAAAAGTACAGTTACGACTGCGATAATAATACCTTGAACTAACTTGTTATTTGGAATACCAAATAAATAATTCAAGCCACCATTGCTCTGCATCGCGCCAACACCAAGTGATACCGCTACACCGATAATTGTCGCAAATACTGCTAAAACATCGACAATGGTACCTGGTAAACCATCCACACGTTTACCTAAAAGTGGTCGTAATGTTTTAGAAATAAGACCGACTTCGCCTTTTCTGAATTGGAAATAAGCGAGTGATAACGCTACGATGCCGTAAACGGCCCAAGGGTGAAAGCCATAGTGTAAGAAACTCGCACGTAATGAATCTGCAAGTGCTTCTTTCGTTTCTGCAGAAGCTGTAGGAGGAGTTAAATAATGTGATACAGGCTCAGAAGCCCCATAGAATACTAAGCCAATCCCCATACCAGCACTAAATAACATTGTCAGCCAAGAGATAGTGTGGAACTCAGGTTTGTCTGTAGGTTTACCTAGCTTTAATTTGCCGATCGGACTAAAAACTAAGAAAATACAGAAAACCAATATGAAAGAAAAGACGAGCATATAATACCAACCGAAAGTTTCTGTAATCCACGCCCCAAGTGCACCAGAAACCTTGCCGAATTGGTTAGGGAAAATTGCGCCGATTAATACTAATAAACCTACAAGTATAGATGCATAAGTAAATACGGGTGAAAACATCTTGTTTGTCTCTTTATGAGTCGTCTTCAAAACTGCAACATCCTTTCTGATTTGAGTATTGAAAAAAGCAAAGACGGTATTTATGCTATCATACCTAGGAAATAATTCAACTTCTTGAAAATTGTAGCTTAAAAAGTGAAAAAATCATTGTAAATTCAAAAAAGGGCATTTTTTGAATTTATATCCAACTTAAGCTGGGGTAAAATAAAAAAACTGGTATATAAGAAAAGAGGGTGAAGATGTATTATAAAAATTTGAAAAAATATTTTACATGCTTGGGGAACAAAATTTAGAAAATGAATATCAAAATCGACAAGAAGCATTTACAACGGTTTTAACAAATATTGAAATTCATCCCATCAGAGACCAAAAACAATGTCAGACTGTAAGCTATCCATTGTTTATTTGTATGAGCAAAGCTTTAGCACATAAAATGGAAGATGTTCTTTTAAATTCAAATAAAATATTAAAACTATCACACAATGGAGGTGATAGTGATGCTAGATGTTGTGGCTGCATTGGTTAAACAAATGATTGCGCAATTTATTTCAGGTGGCAAACAAGATGTTAAATAGTCATGCTTTATTCAGCATGATAATTGAATGCGTCGACTTGTGTTTAGAAACAAGCCGGCGTATTTTTGTATATTGTGTCGATATAGGTTAGATTAAAGATAAGCAGTAAAAATATTGAATCAAATCTAATTAGGAGGAACTTGTAGTGACACAATTATTTACAGATCGTTTATATGAACGCGTTGAGCCAATTTGGGCATCTTACATGGAACATCCATTTATTAAAGGGTTAGCTGACGGCTCTTTGGATGAAGAGAAATTCAAACATTGGTTGAAACAAGATTATATTTATTTAATTGAGTATTCTCGTTTATTTGCGATTGGTGCCGCGAAAGCCATTGATTTAGATATGATGTCGACGTATGCACAATTATTAGATGGCACAATGAATACAGAAATGAACTTGCATCGTGGTTATGCGAAGGAATTTGGTATTAGTGAAGCGGAATTAGAAGCTACTGAACCTGCAGAAACGACAACAGCTTATACAAGTTATATGTTGAATATGGCGCAAATCGGCGGCGTAGAAAATGTGATTGCCGCAATTTTAACTTGTACATGGAGTTACAACTATATTGGTTTGAAATTGGCAGAACAAGATGCTGCGAAAGATCATCCATTATATCGAAAATGGGTAGATATGTATTCATCTGAGGAGTTTACACAATTTAAGAAAGACTGTGTTGAACTGATGAATAAAGTGACAGAAGGACGTTCAGAAGCGGACTTAAAACGACTAGAAGATATTGTCGTACGCACAAGTTATTATGAATATAAATTCTGGGATATGGCAGAAAACTTAAGCACTTGGGACGTGCCGGTAAAATAGAATGATTGAAGATTCAAGTTGTTGCCTTTAAGCTTAGGTAAGCAAAGTATATTGAGGAGGCAAAGAATTGAATAAAAAAGAACTCATGAACTTAGCTTCAACACCTGTGAATGCACCGACATATTCAAGAGTGGATGTTCATTTCAGAAATAGAGAATTTTTAAACATTGTGTATCGCACGGATATTGAGAAACTAAAGGAAGTCGTACCTGAACCGCTAAAAGTGACAAGTGACTTAATCAAATTTGAAGTCATTGATATGCCGGATAGTACAGGTCTTGGTTCATATACAGAATGCGGACAAGTGATTCCAGTAGAATACAATGGAGAAGAAGGAGAGTTCTACTTATCCATGTATTTAAACAATCAACCTGCGATTGCGTTAGGCAGAGAGCTTTCAACATTTCCAAAGAAATACGGAGAACCAAGATTATATGTCGATAACGATACATTAGTAGGTACATTAGATTATCATTCATTACGCGTTGCACAAGCAACGATGACCTATAAATACCATCCGATTGAAACAGAAGAAGCGAAACAACTTATTACCAAACCAAGCTTCATGTTGAAACAATTACCAAATTACGATGGGACACCAAGAATACTTGAAATGACACGTTCTCAAATTACAGATATTCAAATTAAAGAAGCATTCCGTGGTGATGCGCGTCTACAATTATTTGAACATGTGAATGCGCCGCTCGCAGATTTCCCGGTCAAAGAAATTGTCGATGCACAACATATCTTGGCAGACTTAAGACTCGGCCGTCCGGAAGTCATTCATGATTATTTAAAAGAATCATAAGTATTTCAGGAGAAACAAGCTTTGATGTTTGTTTCTCTTTTTTTAAACAAATAGACAGAATATGTCTTTTTTGTAAAGAATGAATACAGTTGTATTCCACTCAGGTATACTAAATATTAAGTATGATAGTCATTATAAAGAGAGAGTAGGGACATAATGAACAAAATTAAATATTTAGGTACTGGACTCTTAGCAGCGTCGTTATTATTAACTGCTTGTGGGCAAAAAGAAGAAACACAAACATCATCTGACCAAGAAAAGACAGACCATCAATCAGAAGAACAATCTACACATGAAGATCATCAAAAAAATGAAGAAAACAACGAGAAACATTTAGGTTCAAAAGCATCTGAATCTAAACACAATGCATTTAGTCACTTAAATCCGAATAGTGATGAATATCTTGCGCGTGTATGGTTAGCCGCATTACCAAGCTATCGAAGCGCAAATCCGGCAGATATCTCTATTAGTCATGATGATTTGTCAGGAAAGATTATGTATGGACCAGGGTCGATTAGATATGAACAAGGTGTTCAAAGTTTGTTAGGTACACCTACTGCCGCGGGATATGTTGTTTATAAAAATAACGGAGATGGTACGATTACGATTTATCCTGTACCGAGTCATTTCCAAGATCATCGTTGGCAAGAAGAAGATTATAGTCGCGAGGAATCTCAACGTATTATGAATAGCGGAGAAGTGGTACCGTTGTATGATGGGAATGAAGAAGCGGTGCGTCTAGTTGAAAGTTATATTGGTGCGACACCACCTGGAATTGATGAGGATGATGAAGAGTCAGAAGAAACGGTGACACGTGAAAATGTGATTGATAAAGTTGAAGAATATGAAGGTCATCATTTAGATACAAGACGTTATACTTTCAAAGAACCAGAACGTCGTGATGATGGGGGTTGGGGCTTCTCAATTTTAGACAAACAAGGTAATTTAGTCGGTTCATATATCATTGATTCAGACGGTGATGTGACAAAATATGATGAACATGGCGACGAAGTTTAATATATTGAAAAAGAACTTGATTCGACAGCTTTCATGTGTTGAATCAAGTTCTTTTATCGTTAATATTATGCTTCACTTTGTTTATTTGATGCATAGTCATAAAGTTTAATAATTGTTTTGAATTTCGCATCTTCGAGCTTTGTTTTCTTATTTCTTAAATCTTGAACAGTTTGATAGGGAACACCTGAAGCTTTTGAGATTTTATAGCCGCTTTCAGCTTCAAATAATTTTTCAATATCTTCTTTAATTTGTTTGATGACTGTCATAGTTAAGCTCCTTTTATTTTTTGTGTCGCGCTTTGAATGTAAGTGTAATTCTACTTACTTCACTGACAGTGTATCACGATATAATGCGTTATCCAATTGAAATTATAAAGTAAAAGGTTGAATAAAGTTTAAGGTTTGAGTTGAAAAATACCCTATAAAGCTTGTACTTTTCAGTATTGGCTTTATAAGGTATTTATGATTGTGTTATCTTATATCGCTTTATCTTCGGTATTGATTGAAATCAATGACATTACCAGAAGATTTATGATTTTGTTCATGTGTTTTTGTTTGAGGTTTACTGTGCAGTTCTTCTAAGAACTGATCCAACTCTTCTTGAGATGTGACTTTACCATCTATAATCGCATTCATAACTTTCGCATCGTCACTATCTTGGTTTAAGTCGAACATTTCTTTAAACATTTCACGCATGTCTTCATCTTTGCCCGCTTCCACAAACGCAGAAATCGCAGTATCGATATCTTCATCTTCATTAATCGGCAGGCTATTCAATTTTTGATATTTTTCAATTTCTTCTAATAATTCACGATCTGCTTCATCAAGGAAGTCTAATGGATTCAAATCATTCTCTTCGAAGTCGTCCTCTAAATCTTCAAAGATATCCATCGGCATATAAAGTATTTCATAGTCATCTTGCACTTGAATGAAGAAAGTTTTCACACTTAAGGCATCAAGATGCGTGTAAGGAATAACGTTGCTTTCTTCAGCGATAAAGTAGGCAATTAAATTCAATTCTTTTTGCGTGAGACGTTTGAACATTAATGAAGTTTTGTTTGTAAATTTATCTTGAATTAAATCAACGATGTCACTTTTGCTTCCTTTTGAAAAGCCGGTAATTTTAAATTCACGACAGATTTGTTTTAATTCTTCAGTATTGTATCTCTCTAGTAAGTCAGCAAGTTGGAAATCTTCATAATCTCTACGTGCTTGTGTTATTTCACGCATTTCATGAATGGCTTCTTCTTCATCGTCATCTAATGGTGGAATAGAGTCATATTTATGGTTGAATACGTGGCTATTGAAGTTGTTTAAAAACTCAGTTTCTACAAAATAAGAGTTTTTCTCAATTTCATAAATGAAATCTGTTCTTCTTAATATTTTTAATTCATCGGCTTTGTCTTCTGAAATGATTGTGACTTCAGGATGATACTTCAAGATAGATTCTAAGACTTGTCTTTCCTTTAACGTCGTATACTTTCCATAATCCGTACAGATTTCTTGAACAGACATTTTCTCTACATCATCTATTTTATAATCGGCATTATGGAATTCGATGGCTTCGGCTAATTCGATATATTTATGTTTTTGTTCTTCCAAGTAATTCATGTGCGTCACCCCGTGCATTGTAAGATTGTATTATATCTATTCTATACCAATCTTTCCCTTAAAACGAATATTTTAAAGATTAAATGGATTGATCTTTAATTATAGAAATTCTACATAGGATTCAACACCAAGTTGTGATACATTAAACTAAATAACAATGTGAAGGAGTACCGCAATGGATACGACAGCTTTGATTTATGTCATTATTATTTTTATCAGCTTTATCGTCACAAACATGATTTCGAATCGCTTCATTAAAAACCGTTCTAATACAGGCTTATACTTGTTGAAACGTGTCGGTATTTTCATGGGTGTATATCTGGTCTTATTTAGTATTTATTTTATCTTGTTCAAACCGGAAATTTAAAGTAAAGGTATGCGTTGAATACAGATCCAACTTATATGTTTATATATGTAAAAAGTCAGGCGTGTTGCCTGACTTTCATTGTTTAAAGCTGTTTAGTTGTATATTAAACAGGGCGTACTGTAATTTCATTCACATTGACATGACTAGGTTGTGTTAACGCATAGACTACCGCATTTGCGATATCTTTAGGTTCTAACATTTTACGTGAACCCCAATCTGTATCACTAGTCATAGCTGTGTCGACCATACCTGGTGAAATGCTGGTAGAACGAATGCCTGTTTTTGCGAGTTCTTTTTCTAAACCTTGTGTAATCGCATGTACAGCTGCTTTTGTGGCGCTGTATAACGCGCTTGATTTTGTCACTTCAAAGCCCGAAATTGAAGCGATGTTAACGATATGACCGCTTTGTTGTTGTTGGAAGTGCGGCATGACCGCATTGATTGCGTATAATGTACCTTTAAGGTTTACATCAATCATATCGTCCCAAGCTTGTACTTCACCTTCTGTAATCGCAGACGATTTCATTTGACCTGCGCTGTTGACTAAAATATCGACTTTCCCGAATTCTTCTACAGCTTGTTGTACTGCACAATCAATATCTTCACGGTTTGTGACATCAGCGCTGATAATTTCATAGTTTTTTGCGCCTGCTTTACGCAATTCAGTTGAAACTTGGTCTAGTTTCTTTTCATCACGAGCAACAAGCACTACAGTTGCGCCTTCATTTGAAAGCTTTAAGGCAATGCCTTTCCCGATACCGCTGCTTGCGCCTGTAATGACTGCCACTTTCTTATTCAATTCTGTCATAAGTAAATCCGCCTTTCTCTCTCTTATTTACACTTATATTGTTTTATTCCCTTTTTCTACTTAAGGTAAAGATAATAGCCGACATCTTCAGTATATACAAGGCGACTTATGAATGCGAAAATTGAAGCAAAATGATAGAATATTAACGGCTTTTCTCATCCTTTCAGCAATATTGCATCAAAAATGTAAACGTTTTCTAAATGACTGATGAAACACGACGGAATTTGGTATACAATGGGATTACATTTAAAATTTAGTGCAATTTCAGCAGAGTGGGCTGCTGGGAATTGAAGTAATACATGATAAGCAGAGAAATAGAGAGAGGGGAACTATAATGTTATTGCTTACGATTCTTCAATTCATTATCAACATCTTAATTGCGCTTGTCGTAATAGGACTGTTGGTGACTGGATTAGTATTGTTATTTAGAGATAAACGGCAACAACAACACAGTGTGTTGCGTAACTATCCTGTGTTGGCACGTGTACGTTATTTCTTCGAAAAGATCGGACCTGAGTTGCGTCAATATTTATTCTCAGAGGACACCAAAGGGAAACCATTTTCACGTAGTCAATATACAGACATCGTGAAAGCTGGTAAATACAAATCACGCATGACGAGCTTCGGAACGCAGACAGATTATGAAACAGGCTTTTTTATTCAAAACACGATGTTTCCAAAACAAGCAGCGGAAATGCGTATTGATCAATCGACATTAATTTCAACGTTTGTCTATAAGGTTGATAATGAACGCTTATTTGATCGAGAAGAACATCGAGACCCTGAAAAGGTTGATCCTTATTATCTGTCAGATGAGGATGCGATTGTTTTAGGAGAAGATTTAAAATATCCATATAAAGTGAAACGTTTAGTCGGACAATCTGGTATGAGTTACGGTGCACTAGGTAAAAATGCGATTACCGCATTATCTATGGGATTAGGACGTGCAGGTACATGGATGATTACCGGTGAAGGCGGCTTATCTGACCACCATCGTAAAGGCGGCGGCGATATTATCTTCCAAATCGGACCCGGTTTATTCGGTGTACGTAAAGCCAATGGTGAGTTTGACTTAGAGAAGTTTAAACAAAAGGCAGCTATCGACCAAGTGAAAGCCTTTGAAGTGAAGTTAGCACAAGGGGCTAAAACACGTGGCGGTCATATGGAAGGCGCTAAGGTAACAGAAGAAATTGCGAAAATCAGAAGTGTTGAACCTGGTAAAACGATTAATTCACCGAATCGCTTTGAATTCATTCATAATTACGATGATTTATTAGATTGGATTATGGATTTGAAAGAAGCGGCACAAAAACCAGTGGGCTTCAAGATTGTGGTGAGTCATGTCGATGAAATTGAAGCCTTAGTCAGAACGATGAAACAACGTCAACAATATCCAAGCTTCATCACAATTGATGGTGGTGAAGGGGGTACAGGTGCAACGTATCAAGAATTACAAGATGGCGTCGGCTTACCATTATTCACAGCCTTACCGATTGTGACAGGCATGTTAGAGAAATATGGTATTCGCGATAAAATGAAAATCTTCGCATCAGGTAAATTGGTGACACCTGATAAAATTGCGATTGCGCTCGGTCTCGGTGCAGACTTAGTCAATGTCGCACGTGGTATGATGATCAGTGTCGGCTGTATTATGAGTCAACAATGTCACTTGAACACATGTCCAGTCGGTGTGGCAACGACAAACCCTAAATTAGAACGTGGCTTGTTTGTGAACGAAAAGAACTATCGTGTCACAAACTACATCACAAGTTTACATGAAGGATTATTCAACTTAGCAGCGGCTGTCGGTGTCGAAAGTCCGACAGAAATTACGCAAGATCATTTAATCCTTAAAAATCCGAACGGCAACTTACAGTCGATTTATGATTATAAGTTAAAATTAGTCGATACTAATCAAAAAGTATCTGTATAAATTTAATTCAAGCTCTCACTTTGATGCGTGAGAGCTTTTTTTAATGTCTATAATTAGTTGTTGATGTCGAGTTAAGCTACAAAACACCCATGATGTAGATAGAATAGCTGGTTTTGGTGTGGGATAATTTTCAATGCGACATTCATCAAGTATAAGTAAACAGGTCATTTAAGCACTATGTTTTTTACGCACATTTAAACAACAATTAAATGTAATTCAACTTTAGTGTGGTATGATTTAGTGCGTTATAAACATAGGTTGAGAAAATAGAGGAAGAAAAGGAAGAGGAGATGAAGTATGACACTCAAAACCAAATTATGGATGATTTTTACAATGTTGCTTGGCGGGTTCTTTGGAATTTTGAATGAAACCTTACTTGCGACAGCGTTACCAAGTATTATGAAAGATTTTAATATTGAATATACACAAGTTCAGTGGCTGACAACAGGATTCTTACTGACAAACGGTATTGTGATTCCATTGTCAGCGATGGTAATTCAGCGCTTTAGTACACGACAAGTGTTCCTGACATCCATTTTAATCTTTTTAGTAGGTACACTGGTTGCGGGCATTAGTCCGAACTTCACTGTATTATTAATTGCGCGTATTATACAAGCATTAGGTTCAGGTATTATGATGCCGTTAATGATGACAACGATTTTAGATGTCTTTGAACCTCAAGAACGTGGTAAATATATGGGGATTTTCGGTTTAGTGATTGGCTTAGCACCGGCCATTGGTCCAACGTTATCAGGATATATAGTTGAGTATTCACACTGGCGTTCATTATTCCACGTAGTAACACCGATTGCGGTAATCACATTTCTAATGAGTTTGAAACTTATTAAGAACGTAGGTACGGCAAGTAAAGTACCGATTGATATTTTATCTATTGCCTTATCTGTTGTAGGGTTTGGCGGATTATTATATGGTACAAGTTCTATCGCACGTGACGGTTGGGATGACCCGATTGTTCTAACAACGATTATTGGCGGCATTGTGTTAGTGGTACTCTTTATCATCAGACAATTACGTTTAGAGACACCATTGCTGGATTTCAGAGTGTTTAAACAAGGTCAATTTGCGGTCGGCATTGTTATTATGGCCTTTACGATGATTGCGATGATTGGTTCTGAAACGGTATTACCGATTTTTATTCAAAATATTATGGGCAAACCTGCTTTAGAATCTGGCTTAGCGTTATTACCAGGTGCGATTGTGATGGGGATTATGTCTGTAGTATCAGGTATCCTTTATGAGAAATTCGGCGCTAAAATTTTAGCCTTTATCGGTATGGGTATCGTGGTTGTGACGACAACTTATTTCGTCTTTATGGATGCTAAAACATCGTTAGTAATGTTAACAACAGTGTATGCGATTCGTATGATCGGTATTGAGTTAGGTTTAATGCCTTTAATGACACATACGATGAACGAATTACCGCAGACAATGAATGCGCATGGTTCTTCTATGACGAACACTATGCAACAAATTTCAGCTTCTATCGGTACAGCGATCCTCTTTACAATTATGAGTCACTTCGCGAAAATCTTTAAACCAGATATGGCAGATTATCAAGGACTTAAACCAGAAGTGATGCAAGCGCAAATTGCACAAGATGCGATGTTGAACGGTTATCACGCAGCATTCTGGTTCACAGTAATTATTGCGGTTATCGCATTCTTAAGTGTGTTCTTATTAAAAAGCCAAAAGAAAGTGAAACATCCTAAAACTCAAGAATCAAATACAACTGCATAATACAAAGTCACTAAATAAAAATCAGCATCTCCGCTATGGAAGTGCTGATTTTTTCTGTTCTAAAATTCTTTTAAAGCAGCTGAATAACATGGTCATGATAGTGTGGGTGTGGGTAACAGGTGTACAATTGAATGTTCTTTAACACATGATTAAGTATTTTTGATAAACTAGTAGAAATACCATTTTTTAAACAAAGGGGATGTTTATACATGGCAAATTTACAAAATGTGGAACCAGAAGCATTAAGACAAATGATACGTAATAAAGAAGTAACGGGGCATACAAGTGGAATGGCTAAGGGGTACATTCAAGCGAATGTGGTTATTCTACCTTCAAAATATGCTTATGATTTCTTGAAATTCTGTTTTAAAAATCCAAAAACGTGTCCGTTATTAGATGTATCTGAAGTAGGGGAAGTTAATTTTTCAAAATATGGTAAAAATGCGGATATCACGACAGAAGTAGGGGCTTATCGTGTATATGAAAATGGTGAATTAATAGAGACACCGTCTGATATCAAGCATCGATTTAATGACGATATGGTCAGCTTTTTAATTGGATGTAGTTTTACGTTTGAACATGCGTTGTTAGAAGCGGGTATTCCATTACGTCATCTAGAAGAAGGACATAACGTACCGATGTATATTACAAATATACCTGCTGAACCTGCGGGTTGTTTTGACGGAAATATTACTGTAAGTATGCGTCCGATGACTATGAAAGATGCGATTCGTGCGACTGAGATTACGACACACTTTAAAAATGTTCACGGCACGCCTATCCATATCGGAGACCCTTCAGCAATCGGTATCAAAGATTTAAATCAAACAGACTTTGGGGAGCCGGTACACATAAAAGAAAATGAAGTCCCGGTCTTTTGGGGATGTGGTGTGACACCGCAATCTGTAGCTTTAGACGCTAAGCCTGAATTAATCATCACACATGCGCCTGGACATATGTTTATTACAGATGTTAAGGATAGTGAACTAAGTGATTGAGGTGTGATTTTTGCACACTAAACGTTAACTTCATTTAAAAAAGACGTGATATAAATAATTAAATCTAATAGAGGAGGCAACGCTGATGGTTAAACGTGTTTCAATAAATACAAAAGTTTTGAACGCCTATATCAATGAATCTAGCGTCCCTCTCTCTGCAATTCAAAAGAAAGTTGAAAAGATAGAAAACATCACGCGCGGAGAGGTACAACCAACTTTTAACCAACTCGTTACAATTGCAAAAACAATTCACGTTCCAGCAGGTTTATTAGTGCTAAATGAAAAAAATAAACCTTCCAAAAGAGAAGTTAGAATTTCGGGTAATCAGTTCTAATGATATAGGGGCTAAAAGTGAAGAACTTAAAGCAACCATTCAAGAGATAAAATGAAAAAATATATTATTGACTCCAATATTTATATTGACTTTTATGACCGCTATTATAAGTATGATTATTTTCCAAGCTTTTGGAAAAATTCACCTTCAATCCTAAATAAACAAGTGATTATTCCTAATATTGTTTTAAAAGAAAACTATCAAGATCCTTGGTTTAAAAAGTGGCTAACTAACAATTATAGTTGTGAAACTTTAAATCATAGTGATTACTTTGACGAGTGGCAATTCATTTTAACGCATATACAAGAGAGTGACTTTTATAAAAATGACGCAATTTCTGGAATGGAAAAGGATGGGGAGATGTAAGTATTGCCGACCCTTGGTTAATCGCAATCGCTAAAAGAGAAGGCTATACTATAATGACTAACGAAAATAGAAATGTTAACTTATCCACTTCTCAACCTAGTAAAGCACCAAAAATTCCAGATATATGTGATGACTTGAATATTGAATGTATCGATATGAATCAATTTTTTAAAGAAATTAGTTTGAGTATATAAATTACCTTGGCGAAAGCCAGGGTTTTTTTATGCCTGCATTAACACTCACTTCATGCTTCCCTCATAGTAAATTTTAAAATAATAGAATTATTTTACGATATAAAAGTGATTATACAAATTGTGACATTTTAGGTTTAACATTATAGATTATGTTTGTCACAAATGGTATGTAAGCGTTTACTATAAAAGGATGACAAATTACTAAAATATTCTGATTATGTTTAAAAATAGAATTATTTATAAACCGTCTAATAATTAGTTTGCCTTTATTGTATATAAGTGTTAAATTAAATGTGAAAATATTCACAAGGAGAGATGAACATGGAAATCGGTATCATTAAAGAACTTAAACCAGGTGAAGGACGTGTGGCTTGCACCCCAGAAAATGTGAAGAAACTTGTATTAGATGGACAACGTGTCCTTGTTGAACATAATGCAGGTGCAGGCTCTGGATTTGATGACACACAATATGAGAAAGCAGGCGGCTTTATTGTGAATCATGAAGAAGCATGGCAAGCGGATTTGATTGTCAAAGTGAAAGAGCCGGATGCGAAAGAATTCCATTTTTTCAAACCAGGACAAGTCATCTGGGGCTTCCAACATTTAGCATCATCTAAAGAAACCGTAGAGGCAATGCAAGAAGCGGGTGTTACCGCAATCGGCGGCGAAACGATTGTGAAAGATGGACAAGCACCTTTACTTGCGCCGATGAGTGCCATTGCTGGACGTCGTTCTATGTTGATGGGCGCATATTATTTAGAAAAGCAACATCAAGGTGAAGGTATATTAATTTCAGGTATTGATGCGATTGACGGTATTCCTTCTGGTAAAGTCGTTATCTTCGGCGGCGGATCAGCTGCGGTCAATGCGGCTACAATTGGCCTAGGCTTACAAGCATCAGTTTCAATTATCGAATTAAATGATGACCGTATCGCATGGCTTAATGATCACTTCAAAGGTCAAGACGTTACAGTTATTAAATCTAATGAAGAAAACCTCGCAAAAGAAATTAAGACAGCGGATGTCTTTATTTCAACAATTCTTATCCCCGGTTCTAAACCACCAAAACTCGTTATACGTGACATGATTCAATCTATGAAAGAAGGTTCAGTCGTTGTAGATATTGCGATTGACCAAGGCGGTACAGTTGAAGGTATCCGTCCAACTACGATTGACAATCCAGTTTATGTTGAAGACGGTGTTGTCTTCTATGCAGTACCAAACCAACCCGGTGCTGTACCACGTACTTCTACTATGGCACTTGCTTTAGGCAATATCGAATACTTACAAGAAATCAGCAATAAAGGTATCGAACAAGCGATTAAAGATAATCCTGTACTTGCGACAGGTGTCAATATTTATAAAGGCCATGTGACGAATGAAGGACTTGCACAATCTCATGACTTATCCTACGAGGAGTTAAATAAATTAATGAATTAAGCGAAATAATTACCCTATATAAAGAGAAATGGAGAGAGCGAAATGACAGTAAACAGTACAGTAATGCAAACGGAGAAATATTGTAATATTCAAGACATTAAAGAAGCGAAAATGATGATTCGTGATTACGTGCGTAAAACACCGCTAATCCAATCCATGTTCTTAAGTAATGATATCACTGGCGGAGATGTTTATTTGAAATTAGAAAACATGCAGTTCACGGGTTCATTCAAATATCGCGGTGCCTTGAATAAAATTTTACATCTGACAGAAGAACAAAAAGAAAAAGGTATCATTACCGCGTCAGCTGGGAACCATGCACAAGGACTTGCGCTGACCGGTAAGTTATTAGGTATTAAAGCGACTGTGATTATGCCAGAAGAAGCACCTATCGCTAAACAAGAAGCTACCAGAGGTTATGGTGCAGAAGTCATATTGAAAGGAGAGACATTCAATGATTCTCGCCTCTATATGGAACAGCTTGCGAAAGAAACGGGCAAAACGATTGTTCATCCTTACGATGACAATGAAGTAATGGCTGGACAAGGCACAATCGGACTTGAAATTTTAGACAGTATTTGGAACGTCAACACGGTGATTGTACCTGTTGGTGGTGGCGGTTTGATTTCAGGTGTTGCGACCGCATTAAAATCATTCAACCCGTCTATCCATGTCATTGGCGTACAAGCAGAGAATGTGCATGGTATGGCAGAATCTGTGAAACAAGGTAAGATTACGTCACAATTTACTGCACATACCATTGCGGACGGTACAGAAGTCGCAATTCCAGGTGAAAAAACATATGAAGTCGCAGATAAATTAGTTGATGAATTTATCTTAGTGACTGAAGATGAGATTTCTAATGCGATGCGTCACTTAATGCAACGCGCAAAAATTATCACAGAAGGAGCCGGTGCGTTACCGACAGCAGCAATTCTAAGCGGTAAAATTGATCCGAAATGGTTGAAAAACAAAACAACAGTCGCACTCGTGTCTGGTGGAAACGTCGATTTAACACGCGTGTCACATATTATTGATACATTACTCGAACCTGCCGATACTAGTGAAGGTGTAGTAGGTTAACCGAAATAAGACAGAACGGAGGTAAACCTGATGAGTAGTGATAAAGCCTTAAAGAAAAATATAGGTTTCTTTGCTGCACTTTCTCTCGTTATGGGTTCGGTAATCGGTGCTGGCGTCTTCTTCAAAGTTTCCAGTGTCACTGAAGTGACCGGCTCAACGAGTATGGCAATGTTAGTTTGGTTCCTTGGAGGTCTCATTACCATTTGTGCAGGTTTAACAGGTGCTGAGTTAGCAGCTGCCATTCCTGAAACAGGTGGTCTGACAAAATATATCGAATATACGTATGGCAACTTCTGGGGATTCTTATCTGGATGGGCACAAGGGTTCATCTATTTTCCCGCAAACGTAGCCGCACTGGCGATTATATTCGGTACGCAAATTATCAACTTGTTTCATCTTAACATTATTTATTTAGTGCCTATCGCTGTTATGAGTGCGTTAACATTGTTGTTAATCAACTTATTAGGATCAAAGGCAGGCGGATTACTCCAATCTATTACGTTGGTAATTAAATTAATCCCAATTGCGATGATTGTATTATTCGGCTTCTTCCAAAGCAGCGAAGTATCATTCTCTTTATTCCCAGTGGTGAATGGTACAAGTTCTGGTTGGTTTGAAGCGATTGGAAGTGGCTTGCTTGCGACAATGTTCGCATACGACGGATGGATTCATGTCGGTAATATTGCCGGGGAAATGAAGAATCCTAAGAAAGATTTACCTGGCGCAATTGCTTTAGGTATTGGCTTGATTATGGTTGTGTATTTATTAATCAACGCAACGTTCTTAATGACCTTGCCGATTGAACATATCGTAGGTAACTTAAATGCCGCAAGTGATGCTTCATCTATTTTATTCGGCGCAAGTGGCGGTAAGATTATCACTATCGGTATTTTGATTTCTGTGTACGGTACCATGAACGGTTATACGATGACAGGCATGAGGATTCCTTATGCGATGGCACAAATCGATCAATTACCATTTAAACGCGCATTCTTAAGCTTAACGCCATCAGATACACCTTGGTTAGGCGGTGTCATTCAATTGGTTATCGCTACAATAATGATGTTGTTAGGTGCGTTTGATACGATTACGAACATGTTGATTTTCGTTATTTGGACATTCTATTGTATGGCTTTCCTAGCGGTCATACTTTTACGTAAACGAGAACCTGAATTACAACGACCTTACCGTGTGCCGTTGTACCCAGTGATTCCAATCATTGCCTTAGCGGCAGGTATATTCGTATTAATTAACACATTAATTACACAACCTGTACTGGCAATCATCGGGATTGTTGTGACCTTAGCAGGAATTCCAATTTATTATTATAAGAAAGCACAAGTAAAGTCATAAGCTAGTATTCTAAAATTCATTCACCCTCTATATTTATACCTTTCAAATTAAAGAAGGAAGTCTTTCATGGTCAGCGTCATGAAGTGACTTCCTTTTTTTGTTTTAATATGAGTTTGTGTTAAAGAGTTCTATCGTGCAGTGGCATCAAGTTCTGCTTGGCTATGACCACGTAACTTCCATAGCGGTAAATAATATGCAAGCTTTTTCAAATGACGTTTGACTTCTAAATTGTTGAATCTGCGAACTTCAGGTTCTAGTGCTAGTTCCTCTATAATTTGATCCAGTTGTGTTATGTCTGTGTGTCTTTTTAACGGTTGCAGAACGATAATGTCCATTAAAAATTCTTTCATATCATCATCTTTAAAAAGAACTTGAGAGCGTTACGAATATTTTTATTTGTGTTTAATGTATCAAGTTCTCCAGCTGTTAACAGTGCTTCATAGCTAGTCGGAACGAAATAACTGATATCTTCAAAGTGTGCAAGGATATCTGGATATTCTTCTTCAATTAAAGGATGGATATAGTAATCGTTGTCACTGACTAAAATATCTTTTAAATGATCTGCTGCCATTGTTTTGATTTCTGTTTCACTTTTAGCTTCGTTGAAGAAGCGGTTGAATAAAGTGGTCGCAAATTGGTAAGGCACAACGCCATAAAGGTTTAATAACACCGCAAAAAATTCAAATTCAGGTGAAAGCTGTTCTTCTTGAGCAAGTAATCGCTCTAGCTTCGCTTCTAAATTTATCGCTTCGTCTTCATCTGTGGCAGTATAATGTGATGTATCCACTTCAGTTGTTTCTTTTACAGTTCCCTTTGTTGAATCTTGGTATAACACTTGGTCTTCAGGACGAACATAATCTAAAGGATTGATCTTATGTGTGTTAAAGAAATCCTTGATTTGTTTCATTGTATCTGCAGGCGTAAAGTAAATTGTATTTAAGCGATCAGTATCAATCAGCCAGAAATCAGTATTTAAGTCTTCGGCTATGCTTTTTGGAATACTATTACGATTTTCTAATATGAAATAAGCAAGCAGCTGATAAGCTTCTTTTGAATAACTGACAATAAAATTGTCAGGCGACTCAAAAACGCTTGTTCTACTAAATGAATGATATGCTTTTTCGGTCCTTTAGAAAATCCTTTGATTTTATGAGTACGACAAATCTCTTTTAATTGATTAACTGTAAAGTTTACATCTAAGAATTCTGAGAGTGTCATATTATCTTTTGCACGTCTGCCAGATTCCACCCAGTATTTAATACTATTTTGATCTTTGGCTGTTTGTGCTAACTCAGGGAATTTTGTTGGAGAACCATTTAAAATATAGTAATTGTAGTTGTTCAGAAATTCATTATCGATATAATTTAAGTTTTTTTGTATTGGCAATAAATAATGTGTTTGTGCTAAAAGCTGCATATGTTGCGCATCTTTTTCCTCAATAAAAGTCATATATTCAGACGTTTTTATTGAGCGTTCTATGATTTGACGTTCTTTTTGACTCATATGTTTAACAAATAGTTGATATAACATCGCTTCAACATTTTTGGTTTTAAATAAGTTATCATGAGATAACGTTGAAGCATCTTCATACTTCATTAATACTTCTATAATTTCTGAAAGCGAACCTTCAATACGTAAATGAGTTGGGAGTGACATAGCTTCCACCTTTTCTATTAATTATGCATAGTATCATTTTACTGAAAACAACCCGAGATGAACAGAACTGTTTGATTGTAAATTTTTATAAACTTTGTATTAAAATTATCTTCAAAAACAAAAAGTGTTTTGTTTAAAATGAAACGGGAAACTCATAATTAGGACTTAATATATAGGAGGTTATTTGTGTGGCTAAAAACAAAAAGCAAGAACAATTAGACCAATTCAGAAAAAGTCATGAAGGCGAGCCGATGACGACGAATAATGGAACAAAAGTCAGTGAAGATGAATTAACACTCACAGCAGGTGAAAGAGGACCGAGTCTATTAGAAGATTTCCATTTCCGTGAGAAAATTATGCATTTTGACCATGAACGAATTCCTGAACGTGTCGTTCACGCACGTGGTTTTGGTGCACATGGTGAATTCCAAGTTTATGAAGATTTATCTGAGTATACTTCAGCAGACTTCCTCACAAACCCTGACAAAGTGACACCTGTCTTTGTACGTATTTCAACGGTACAAGGTTCAAAAGGTTCACCAGATACAGTCAGAGACGTACGTGGCTTTGCGACGAAATTCTATACAGATGAAGGTATCTTTGACTTAGTCGGTAACGATATTCCTGTATTCTTTATTCAAGACGCAATCAAATTCCCTGATTTAATTCATGCGGTTAAACCTGAACCCGATACAGAAACACCACAAGGTGGTACAGCACACGATACATTCTGGGACTTCTTCGCAGAAAATCCAGAAACTTCACATACTGCAGTATGGGCAATGAGTGACCGTGGTATTCCTAAGAATATTAGACAAATTGAAGGCTTCGGTGTACATACGTACCGTTTAGTCAATGCACAAGGTGAAGCATTCTTCGTGAAATTCCATTGGAGACCAGTTCACGGATTAGAATCTCTTGTATGGGATGAAGCGCAAATCTTACAAGGTAAAGATATCGATTTCCACCGTAAAGATTTACATGAATCAATTGAAAAAGGTGACTATCCAGCTTGGGAACTTGGTTTACAAATCTTAAGAGAAGAACAAGAATTCGACTTTGATTTCGACTTATTAGATCCGACAAAAATTTGGCCAGAAGATGAAGTGCCAGTTAAAGTCGTTGGTAAAATGACATTGAACCGAAACGTAGATAATGTCTTTGATGAAATCGAACAAGTCGCATTCCACCCAGGTCATGTCGTACCAGGTATCGATTTCTCAAATGACCCATTACTACAAGGACGTCTATTCTCTTACACAGATACACAAATCTCACGTTTAGGCGGACCAAACTTCAACCAAATTCCAATCAACCGTCCTGTGAACAAAGTGCGTAACAACCAACGTGACGCGATGCATCAAATGAACATTCATGAAGGTCAAACGTCTTATCATAAGAATGCTTTAGAAGGCAACTGCCCATTCACAAGTTCAAAAGCAGAAGGCGGCTATGTACACTATCCTGAAAAAGTAGAAGGACACAAAATCCGTAAACGCAGTGACAGTTTCAAAGATTACTATTCACAAGCGAAACTATATCTGAACAGTTTAACAAAACCTGAATTTGACCATACAGTGGATGGCTTCTCATTTGAAATCGGTAAATGTAAAAGCATGGATGTGCGTCAACGTGCAGTGAATCAATTAAATAAAATTGATCGTGAATTAGCTGAACGTGTCGCAGACAATGTGGGTGTACAAGTACCAGAAGAAAATGAAGAAGTAAAATCAGATAAGAAAGACAGTCAATTGACTATGGAAAAATATGACCGTCCATTACCAGGTCACTCAGTGGCAGTATTAGTGAACGGTGATATTGACGCAGAAACATTGAAAAATTATGCGAAAACATTCGCAGAGCATGGTTTAAACTATGCGTTTGTCGGCAAGCAACAAAAAGACTTGTCTGATGATATCTCAATCAATGAAACGTATGATACAGCGCATGCGACATTATTCGACAGCTTAGTCATCTTGTCAGATGGTAATGGTTTAATTCCAGATGCTGAAGAGTTTGCGGCGTTATCTTATAAGCATAAGAAACCAATTATCTTTAATGAAGCGGCTTCTAAAGACTTACAAGATGGTAAAGTGAAATTAGATGCGCCTGGTATCTTTGTATCAGATGATCCACAAACAATTGTGAAAGCATTTGATCAAGTACGTTATTGGGATAGAGCATAGTATTCAATATTTAAAGCCTTGGCTACGTGCCAGGGCTTTTTTCATACATATTTATAAGTTGTTATTTTAGAAAATTGTATTCACTAAACTTTCATATTTTAGTAATTTTGACTTACCAAATTGTGACGCAATCGTGATAAACTGGACTATGTTATCTTTTTCACAATATAGAGATACTAAAGTGAGGAGTTAAAATGTTTCTATTTATCACAGAAATTATTATCATGATTCTAGCCATACTGATGGGGTTACGGCTGGCAGGTGCGCTGGGTTGCGGTATCTTCGCAATTGTGGCACAGCTGATCATGATTTTTATCTTTGGTCTGCCGCCAGGTTCAGCACCTGTTACAGCGGTATTGATTATTTTATCCATTGGGATTGCGGGTGGAACCTTACAAGCTACAGGTGGTATTGATTACTTAGTTTACCTTGCTTCTAAAGTGATTGAGCGCTATCCGAAATCTATCATCTTTATCGCACCCATGATTGTCTTTATTTTTGTCTTCGGTATCGGGACAACAAATATTGCCTTATCACTAGAACCGATTATCGCTAAAACTGCGACACGTGCAGGGATTCAACCGAAACGTCCATTAACAGCATCGGTGTTAACGGCTAACTTGGCATTATTATGTAGTCCAGCAGCTTCTGCGACGGCTTATATTATTGCGACATTGGCAGTGACAGGTGTCACGATGGGCAAATACCTATCTATCGTTATGCCGACAGCGATTATTAGTATGTTAGCACTGAGTGTTTATTGTACAGTAGTCGGTAGACGTCGTAAGATGAATCCTAGCCAATTTGCGACAGATATTATGGAAGATATTGAAGCACAGCCGCTACAAACGAAATTTTCACCTCGTGTGAAATTAGGTGTTTTGGTCTTTTTATTAGGTGTTGGGTTAATTTTAATGTTTGGTATTTTCTCAGATTTAGTACCGACATTTAAAGTCAATGGAGAAACAGTTAAACTTGAAACGACTGAAATTGTGCAGCTCTTTATGTATATGAGTGCCGCAATCAACTTAGTCTTAGTTAAATTAAATACGAGAGATATTTTGGATAGTCATATTACACAATCTGCGATTGGGGCTTTATTCGCAGTACTTGGACCTGGTTGGCTTGGTGCGACGATCTTCACTGCCCCTGGCAATAAAAAAATTATGACAGAACAAATCGGTGGTGTGATTCAACAAGTGCCATGGCTTGTGATTATATTAGTCTCACTCGTTACGATTGTGGTAATCTCACAATCAGCGACAGCATCTATTATGTTGCCGATTCTGATGAGTATGGGTGTGCCGCCGATGTACTTTATTGCGATGGCGCAAACTTTAAATGTTAACTTCGTCATTCCAGCACAACCAACGTTATTATTTGCGGTAGATTTAGATGAAACGAAACAAACGAAACCAACCAGCTTTATATTACCTGGCTTCTTTGCGATTACAGTTTCTGTGATTGTCGGATTTAGTATTAAAGCATTGCTTGGTTATTAATTCATAAAAGAAACGTCCTCCAATTTGAGTATTTTTCAAAGTGGAGGACGTTTTTGTATCATTTATTTCCATAAATTCATAACCGCATAACTGCGCATTGGACGCCAAGCTTCAGCGAGAGCTAACCGGCCTTTTGAAGTTTCGGCTTCTTCTGACTCAGGATATAAAGCTTTCAAAGCTTTGATGACACCAATGTCAGATTCTAAGAAGGCATCGGGATATCCTAAAGCACGCATACCGATCGCATGTGCAGTCCAAGGGCCGATCCCTTTGATAGCTAATAAACGTTTCATTTCAACTTCAATTTGAGTCATGATTTCTGTATCTATCTGTTTATCTTTCCATATTGGGTAAGGTTTGAGCTGAATTTCTCCATTAACTAATGCACGAGCAATGGCTTCAATGGTTGAAGCACGTCTACCTGTAATACCAAGTGGTCCTAAAACATCGCTGATACCTTTGCCGCCTTCTAGACTATTAGCTTTACCTGCCGCAATGAGTGTCTCTGCAGATGGGAAGAAAGCAGATAAACCAGGTAAATCTAAGACAAAGGGAGTTCCTAAGGCATGAACTAAACGACCGGCTAGCGTCGTCGCAGCTTGTACCGTAATTTGTTGTCCTAATACTGTACGTACACTGACCTCAAAACCATCAAAGCCACCTGGCATTCTGGTGCTTGAATCCATCCATGAAGCCGTCAATACCTCTCTTGATGCTTGTGGAGGATAATCTAAATCGAAGAGATGACGTATGCGTGTAATGATTTGAGATAACACAGGATAGAGGCTCGCACTGAATGTGAGTGCTAAAGCATTTTGTTCATCATCTTGTGTAACCGCAATCCAACCTTTAAATGTGTGTGATTCAGATCGAAGTAGTGCTGTACGGTAATACGTATCATCACATACAGACTCCACACCTGGAATTGACCGTCGATCTAAGAATTGAAGTAGTGTTTCAAATGCATAGGGTGGTTGGTAATAAAGGTGAAGGTGTAAGGTTTGATGATACCAACTGTCATCGACTTCTGTCAGGTTATATTCTGGTAATTGATAATAGAAATGTGTGAGTGTAGTCAATTTTAGCCGCATAATCATTCTCCTAAATAACGTATTATTCTTCTATACCCATATAAACAAGTGAGTTAAAGGTGTTTTGTTTCATCAATAAATGCGTGATGAAATCAATTTTCGCTAGATTTTAAATAGAAACAGGAATTTCATTGCCAACTATCAACGATTTCGTTAAGCTAGAATAGTGATGATAGTTTATTATTTTTGTTCATGAAATGTATAAAATAATTATAACTGTTGATTTATGATGAAGGGATGACGATAAAATTGATGAAACGCGTGCTGACTATAGCTGCAGCGAGTACATTGATCCTTACAGCATGCGGTAATAATGATTCAACTTCAAAGAATGACAACAAGTCCGCAGAACATCAACAATCAGAGAAGCATAACGATAATAAAAATAAAATTAAATACCCTAAAGAAGGGATTAAAGGAATTTATGTGACACCTGGGACCCTTCAAGGTGAACGTTTTGATGAATTAATCAAAATGATTAACGATACAGATTTGAACGCTATGGTGATTGATGTTAAAGACGATACAGGTAATATTACCATGGACTTGAATTCAGATAATAAACTGATTCAAAAGAATACAACTGAAATGGTCAACCTTAAAAAATTAATGAAGACGTTAGAGAAGAACAATGTCTATCCGATTGCCAGAGTTGTAACGTTTAAAGATGCACGTGCAGCGGAAGCTCACCCAGATTGGTCATTTAAAGAAAAGAATGGCGAAGTTTGGGAAAGTGATGGCGGTGATAAATTCTTAAATCCATTCAAAAAAGAAGTCAGAGATTATAATATTGATGTCGCAAAAGCAGCAGCAAAGGCTGGATTTAGAGAAGTACAATTCGACTATGTACGCTTCCCAGAAGGCTTTGAAAATATGGACAAAGATTTAGTATATTCTAATGGTAAATATAAAGGCGATGACATGGATAATACACAACAACGTGTCGATAGTATTACGCAGTTCCTAAAATCAGCGCGTAAAGAAATTCATCCTTTAGATGCGCAAATTTCTGCAGACGTCTTTGGTTACTCTGCGACAGTAGAAGAAGCACCGGGTATTGGTCAAAGTTTCCCTAAAATTGCGGAGAATGTAGATGTGATTTCTTCTATGATATATCCATCACATTGGAACCCTGGTGACTTTGGGATTGAGCATCCTGACTTAGAACCTTATAACACAGTAGACAAGTACTTAGAGAAAGAATCAGATGTATTGAAGAAAGCAGACCATAAACCGAAAACACGTCCTTGGCTGCAAGATTTCACTGCGAGTTATTTAGGTGCAGGGAATTATAAGAGTTATGATGCAGAAGCGGTTTCTGATCAAATTCAAGCGTTACGTGATCACGGTATCAATGAATTCTTACTTTGGGATGCTTCAAATGAATATACTCAAGGTGTGAACTATTCACCTGATAAAAGTGAAAAAGCTAAAGAAAAAGAAAATGAAGATAAGCAAGAGAAAGAAGATAATCAAGACAAAAAAGATCATCAATAAAATTAAAGAACTGGACTTTCTTTTAATGGAAGGTTCAGTTCTTTTTATGCTAATTTAAGAAACTGATGATGAATATTTCTTATACATAAAATTAATAACTATGAGATGTGCGTAGAAAAGTCATATAGATTATTTTGAGATAGTATACACGAATTAAAGAGAAATTTTAAGAACATATTAATTTGTGATACAAAATATTGTCAAAAATTGAGGCTGAAAATGGATTAATTAGAAATTTGAGTGAAATTAGATGTGCAAACACGAACAAATTCACTAAAAATTAAGTTTTGCTATACTAAATGGTACAAAACTTTGCTATAATGAGTCGAATGTGAGAGAAAAACAAACATTTTGAAACATTATTATTTTATGTACAAAAGTACTAAACGGAGGACATCATGAAAAAATCAGGCAACAAGCGTTTAGACTTCTTACCGAATATTCATAATAAATATTCAATTCGTAAGTTTACAGTCGGTACAGCTTCTATTTTACTTGGAACTACTTTATTGTTCGGCGCAAGCCGTGACGCAGAAGCAGCAGAAACTGATGCACAACAAGCAGAGGAACCTGCCGAACACGGAGCAGATCAAGCAGCTCCAGCTGAGGCACCTGTTGTAAACCAAGAAACTCAAACGCAACAAACAACACCAGAAGTTTCAACAGCACAGCCAGCAAACGAATCAAATCAAGCAGCTGCAACATCAGAAGCAAAACCTTCAGATAATACAGCACAAGTAGCACCTACAAATAAAGAAAGTGTTCAAGCAGAAAAAGTAGAAAAAGCTGAGGCAACTTCACAAACTGAATCGACGCCTAAAGCTGACACAACGACAAAAGAAACAGCACCATCTAATGAAGTAAAAACTACAGAAACAGCACAAGTAAACACTGTTCCTGAAAGTACAGTAGATTACTCAAGCTTAAACGATGGCGCAAAAGCACCTGTTGAATTTGTAGAACAATATTTACACTCATCAGATAAAGAAGGATTAGTCCGTAATCTATTATCTGAAACATATAAGGCACAAGATGTAGAAGGCATCTTAAGTAAGTTAAATGTTGATTATAATGCAGTATCAGCAGAAGATTTATTCCAAGATATCCTACGTGCAGGCATTGAGTATGCCAATGAACAAACATCTAAATATACAGTGTATGCGGTGCGTGCAGCAGCGGATGATCCTAATGCACCGACTGAAGGTGAAATTTCAGCACCTACAACCAGCCGTGTAGGTGACCCTAATACATCTTCAAATATAGATATTCCAGTAAACTCTTCAGCACCTGAAGCAATCGGTGCACTTAAAGCAAGTGCTTCAATTGATCCAGAAAGAGGGATCATCATCACTGGTGAAGGTAAAACGTATATGGGACAAAAACCAGCGAGCTATGTTGTGACAGCTAAACCAGACAGAGTCAACAATAGAATGGACTTTGAGGTTAAATTTTATGCGGCAGCTGGCACAGGACAAACCCATGCCATTGATTTAGGAGGGTTTAAATTTGGTGATGGTTTTCAATTACCATCAAACGGAGATGGTATTCCAGCAACCGTGAAAATGGTTGGTACTACTGGAGATCCTACAACATCAGTGCTAAAAGACGGCTTAGCTAAACCTGGTTACCCAGAAGGCTATGCATTAAATGGCCGTCCTTTCCTTACTGATACAGCAATTAAAAATAACGGGTATGCGGATGTTAAATTCAGCTTGCCAGTTAAAAACTGGAACGGGAATTTAAGTGTAGACGGATTTGTAATGATGTTCCCAAATGGAAGTAACTATAGTTCAACACCGGATCCATATTCAACAGCCAACTATTTCAATGAAAAAATGGAAATTGTTTTAGATGGTAATGTTGATTTCAATATCAGACAAGAGGATCAAAAAATCCAAGAAGCGATTCCTTTTACTAAAGAATATAGAACATCAACAAAAATTCCTGCTGGTACACAACGTGTAGCAAGACAGGGTGTTAATGGTATTAATGAGGTTACCAGTACAAATTGGTACTACAAAAATGTTCAATTAGGTAATACTGTTAAAACTGAAACAAAAATTAAAGATGAAATTCCTGAAATAATTGAATTAGGCGTGGCTGCACCTGCAGATGCAGCTAATAGTTTTATTTTACCACCTGTTGTAGATCCGAAATTATCTGGAGAGACTGTTGTCACAGGTGAAACAATGCCTTATGCCCCTGTAACAATTACAGTAGGGCTTACGACTTATCAAACAACAGCAGACGCACAAGGTAAATTCACTCAAACGTTAGCTACACCATTAAAACAAGGTGAAGTTATTTCAGCAATTACTGCTAAGGATGGAAATACAAGTTTACCAGGCAAAACAATTGTGCCGAGAGATGGTAATACACCAGAACTTGCCTATTCTAGCTTGAAAACAGTACAAAATGGTAAACCAGGTACTTTAGTAACAATCACTAATAAAGCAACTGGTGAAAAACTTGGTGAATTCTTTGTTGCAGATGGTACTTCTGTAACTGTTAAGTATACTCAAAGATTACCAAATGGTGATACTAAAGTTACTTTTAGTGATAATAACTCAGTATCTGTTCCAAAGGGAGACCCAGGTGATAGAGGACCAGTAGGTCCGATGGGTGATTCAATCACTGTTAAAAGCCAAACGAAATTACCAAATGGTGACACTCTAGTTACATTTACTGACGGTAAAACAGTCACAATCCCAAAAGGAGATAAAGATGATTCAATTAGAGTAGTTGCAACTCCTGAATCTGATCTTGGTACTACTATAGAGTTTTCAGATGGCAGTTCAATTTTTATCCCTAAAGGTGAAAAAGGCGAAGCTGGTAGAGATGGTAGAAATGGTAGAGATGGAAGACCTGGAACATCAATCACTGTAGTTTCAATTGATGATTTACCGAATGGTGATAAACAAGTAACATTTTCAGACGGTAATACAGTTGAAATCCCTAAAGGGGATAAAGGTGATACAGGCGCTCAAGGAGCAAAAGGAGATAAAGGTGAAACAGGCGCAACAGGAGCCGCAGGTAAAGACGCCGCACCATTAACAGTGACTGGTGAAACAAAAGATGTAGCTGGCAACACAGTAGTACACTTCAGTGACGGTTCACAAGCCACAATTTCTAAAGGTGACAAAGGTGACAAAGGAGATAAAGGTGATGTTGGTCTTACAGGTGCAGCTGGAAAAGATGCCCTTCCATTAAAAGTAATAAGAGAAACAAGAGATAGAGACGGTAATACAGTGGTACATCTCAGTGATGGATCATATGTAACAATTTCTAAAGGTGATACGGGTGCTACAGGCGCAACCGGAGCACAAGGTGCGAAAGGTGAAGATGGCAAATCAATCACAATCACATCAACAGAACCGCAAGCGAATGGTGATATCAAAGTCAACTTCAGTGACGGTAAATCCATCGTAGTACCAAAAGGTGCTAAGGGAGATAAAGGTGCAGATGCTGCACCGTTAACAGTTGTCAATGAAACAAAAGACGCTGCTGGTAACACAGTGGTCCACTTCAGCGACGGTAAAACCGCTACAATCTCTAAAGGAGATAAAGGCGATACAGGCGCAACAGGATCCGCAGGTAAAGACGCCACACCATTAACAGTGACTGGCGAAGCTAAAGATGGTCAAGGTAATACTGTCGTTAACTTTAGTGATGGATCACATGTAACGATTTCTAAAGGTGACAAAGGTGATACTGGAGCCCAAGGAGCTAAGGGTGACAAAGGTGATACTGGAGCAACAGGTGCAACCGGAGCACAGGGTGCTAAAGGTGAAGATGGTAAATCAATCACAATCACATCAACAGAACCACAAGCGAATGGTGATATCAAAGTCAACTTTAGCGATGGCAAATCTATCGTAGTATCAAAAGGTGCTAAGGGAGATAAAGGCGAAGATGCAGCGCCGTTAACAGTTGTTAAAGAAACAAAAGACGCAGCTGGCAACACAGTCGTACATTTCAGCGATGGTAAAACCGCTACAATTTCTAAAGGTGATACAGGTGCAACAGGTGCCGCAGGTAAAGATGCCGCACCATTGACAGTAACTTCATCTGAAAAAGATGGTCAAGGTAATACATTAGTTCACTTTAGTGATGGCTCTACAATTACTGTAGATAAAGGTGACCGTGGTGAAACAGGAGCTCAAGGTGCTAAAGGAGATCCGGGTAAAGACGGTACATCTATTGGAATCGATAAAATCGAAACATTAGCTGACGGTACAACAAAAGTAACCTTTACTGATGGAAAATCATTCGAAATTCCTAAAGGTCAAGATGGTACTTCAGTTACAATTACTGAAACTAAAACACTTCCTAATGGAAATAAAGAAGTAACATTCTCAGACGGTAAGAAACTTGAAATTCCTAAAGGAGATAAAGGTGAAACAGGCGCAACAGGTGCCGCAGGTAAAGATGCTGCACCATTGACAGTGACTGGTGAAACTAAAGATGCGCAAGGCAATACAATTGTGAACTTCAGTGATGGTTCTCACGCAACAATCTCTAAAGGGGACAAAGGTGATACTGGGGCACAAGGTGCAACTGGTGAAACAGGTGCTAAAGGCGAAAAAGGTGATTCAATTTCAATCACAAGTATCACACCACAAGCCAATGGTGATACAAAAGTAGTCTTCTCAGACGGCAAAGAATTAACAATTCCTAAGGGTGCGAAAGGTGACAAGGGTGATACAGGCGCAGCAGGTGCGGATGCTAAACCTCTTACAGTCACAGAAACAACAAAAGACCCTGAAGGTAATACAGTGATCCATTTCAGCGATGGTCAAACAGCAACTGTTTCTAAAGGAGATAAAGGTGACGTAGGTGCAGCTGGTAAAGACGCCGCACCATTAACAGTCACAAAAACTGATAAAGATGCAG
>NZ_KV840425.1:39173-39839 GCF_001839185.1 Staphylococcus sp. HMSC65H10
AAGCCAATGGTGATACAAAAGTAGTCTTCTCAGATGGTAAAGAATTAACAATTCCAAAAGGTGCGAAAGGTGACACAGGTGCAGCCGGCGCAGACGCTAAACCACTTACAGTAACTAGCACAACTAAAGATGCTGATGGTAATACAGTCATCCACTTCAGTGATGGTCAAACAGCGACTGTTTCTAAAGGGGACAAAGGTGAAACTGGTGCCACTGGTGAAAAAGGTGCAGATGGTACTTCAGTTACTATCACAAACACTGAAACAACACCAACTGGAGATACAAAAGTTACATTCAGTGATGGACATGTTATCACAATACCAAAAGGTAAAGATGGTCAATCTGTAACTGTAGAAAGTTCTGCTCCAGATAAAGACGGCAATACTGTTGTACACTTTAGTGATGGCAGCAACGTTACTATCCCTAAAGGAGATAAAGGTGATGCAGGTGCAGCTGGTAAAGATGCAGCGCCATTAACAGTCACAAAAACTGATAAAGATGCAGCTGGAAATACTGTTGTACACTTTAGTGATGGTTCACAAGCTGTTATTTCTAAAGGAGACAAAGGTGATACGGGTGCACAAGGTGCGACTGGTGAAACAGGTGCTACCGGGGCTACTGGTGAGAAAGGTGAAAAAGGTGATTCAATTTCAATCACAAGTATCA
>NZ_KV840425.1:39939-47742 GCF_001839185.1 Staphylococcus sp. HMSC65H10
TCACAAAAACTGATAAAGATGCAGCTGGAAATACCGTTGTTCATTTCAGTGACGGTTCACAAGCAGTCATCTCTAAAGGAGATAAAGGCGATACAGGTGCGACAGGCGCAACTGGTGCTACTGGTGAAAAAGGCGAATCTGTTTCAATTAAGAGCATCGAACCACAAGCCAATGGCGATACAAAAGTTATCTTCTCAGATGGTAAAGAATTAACAATTCCTAAAGGTGTGAAAGGTGACACAGGTGCAGCTGGTAAAGATGCTGAACCACTTACAGTAACTAGCACAACTAAAGATCCTGAAGGCAACACAGTTATCCACTTCAGCGACGGCCAAACAGCAACTGTCTCTAAAGGGGATAAAGGTGAAACAGGCGCAGCTGGAGCGAATGGTAAAGACGCAGCACCATTAACAGTAACTGGCGAAACTAAAGATGCGGCTGGCAATACAGTCGTTCACTTCAGTGATAACTCAACAGCGACTATCTCTAAAGGAGATAAAGGCGATACAGGTGCGACAGGTGAAAAAGGTGAATCTGTTTCAATTAAGAGTATCGAACCACAAGCCAATGGCGATACAAAAGTAGTCTTCTCAGATGGCAAAGAATTAACAATTCCTAAAGGTGAAAAAGGCGATACAGGCGCAGCTGGCGCAGACGCTAAACCACTCACAGTTACAGAAACTACTAAAGATGAAGCGGGCAACACAGTTATTCACTTTAGTGATGGTCAAACAGCAACAGTCTCTAAAGGAGATAAAGGTGATACTGGTGCGAAAGGTGATACTGGTGCAGCTGGTAAAGATGGTACGTCTATCACAATCGCAAGTATCGAACCACAAGCAAACGGAGATACAAAAGTGACATTCTCTGATGGTCAATCTATCACAGTGCCAAAAGGTAAAGATGGTACATCAGTGACAATCACAAAAACAGAAACATTACCAAATGGTAATAAACAAGTGACATTCTCAGACGGTAAAACACTTGAAATTCCTAAAGGGGATAAAGGTGATACAGGTGCTGCAGGTGAAAAAGGCGCAGACGGTACTTCAGTGACTGTTCAAAGCTCTGAACAAACACCAGATGGCACAAAAGTTACATTTAGTGATGGTAAATCAATTACAGTTCCTAACGGTAAAGATGGCGCATCTATTACAGTAAAATCATCTGAACCAAATGCGAATGGTGATACAGTTGTAACATTCAGTGATGGTTCACAAGTTGTGGTTCCTAAAGGCGAGAAAGGCGACACAGGTGCTCAAGGTGAAGCTGGTAAAGATGGTGCTTCAATCACTATCACAGGTACAGAAACTACACCTGAAGGTAATACGAAAGTTAACTTCTCAGATGGTCACTCTATTACAATCAACAAAGGCGACAAAGGTGAAACTGGCGCAGCCGGTGTAGATGGTAAAGATGGTAAATCAATCACAATTACTTCAAGTAAAGTGCTTGATAATGGTGATAATGAAGTAACATTCTCAGATGGAACTAAGATTACAATCCCTAAAGGCGCGAAAGGTGATGCAGGTGACTCAATCACAGTTCAAGGCACAAAACCTTTAGAAAATGGCGATATCGAAGTAACATTCTCAGATGGCACAAAAGTGACTATTCCAAAAGGTGCTAAAGGGGACAAAGGTGAAACTGGTGCACAAGGTGAAAAAGGCGCAGATGCTGCACCGTTAACTGTTCAAAGTACTGAAAAAGATAAAGATGGCAACACAGTCATCCACTTCAGCGATGGCGGAACTGCGACAATCTCTAAAGGAGATAAAGGTGACGCTGGTGAAAAAGGTGCAGACGGTACTTCAGTAACTGTTGATCAAATCAATAAATTACCAAATGGTGATTCTGAAGTTGTCTTCAGCGATGGTAAAAAAGTAACAATCCCTAAAGGCGACAAAGGTGATGCTGGACAAGATGCTAAACCTCTTACAGTTACAGGTTCTGAAAAAGATGCGGATGGCAATACCGTGATTCACTTCAGCGACGGTAGCACTGCCACTGTTTCTAAAGGCGACAAAGGTGACACAGGCGCAGCGGGTGCAGACGGAAAAGATGGTACATCTATCACAATCACAAGTGTGACACCACAAGAAAACGGCGATACAAAAGTTGTCTTCTCTGATGGCAAAGAAGTAACAATTCCTAAAGGTGCCAAAGGTGATACAGGTGCAGCTGGTAAAGATGCCGCACCATTAACAGTCACTGAAACAACAAAAGATGATGCTGGTAATACAGTCGTTCACTTCAGTGATGGTTCACAAGCTGTCATCTCTAAAGGGGATAAAGGTGATACTGGCGCAACCGGCGCAAACGGTAAAGATGGTCAATCTATTACAGTTCAAAACGTTGCTCCAGATAAAGATGGCAATACAGAAGTCACATTCTCAGATGGTTCTAAAGTTGTCATTCCGAAAGCTAAAGACGGCGTAGATGGTAAAGACGGTAAAGCAATCACAATTACCGCTACTGAAACAACACCAGAAGGCGCTACAAAAGTTACATTCTCTGACGGTAAAGTCATCACAATTCCTAAAGGTGCTGATGGTCAATCTGTAACGGTAGATAGTTCAAAACCTGATGCAGATGGCAACACAGTTGTGACATTCTCAGATGGTAAAACAGTCACAATTCCAAAAGGAGATAAAGGTGATACAGGTGCAGCTGGTAAAGACGCGGCTCCATTAACAATCACAGGTTCAACACAAACACCAGAAGGCAATACTGAAGTGACATTCAGCGACGGTTCTAAAGTTGTCATTCCGAAAGCGAAAGACGGCGTAGATGGTAAAGATGGTCAATCAATTACAGTCACTGGCAGCGAAGTTCAACCTGACGGTTCTACAAAAGTCACATTCAGTGATGGACGTGAAATTGTGATTCCTAAAGGAGAAAAAGGCGACAAAGGTGATGCAGGTCAAGATGGTAAATCTATTACTGTAGAAAACTCTGCTCCTGATGCAGATGGTAATACAGTGGTTAACTTCTCAGACGGATCTAAAGTCGTGATTCCGAAAGCGAAAGACGGCGTGGATGGTAAAGACGGAAAATCTATTACAGTCCAAAGCACTGAAACAACACCAGAGGGCGATACGAAAGTCACATTCTCAGATGGTACTACAGTCACAATCGCAAAAGGTGAAAAAGGTGACACAGGTGCAGTTGGTGTTGATGGACAAAATGGTAAAGACGGTCAATCTATTACTGTACAAAGCGTTCAACCTGATAAAGATGGCAATACAGAAGTGACCTTCTCAGACGGATCTAAAGTTGTCATTCCGAAAGCGAAAGATGGCGTAAATGGTACGGATGGTAAATCAGTTACAGTTACAGGAACTGCTGTTCAACCAGACGGATCAACGAAAGTGACATTCAGTGATGGCCATGAAGTCATTATTCCTAAAGGAGAAAAAGGAGATAAAGGTGACGCTGGACAAAATGGTGCAGATGGTCAATCAATCACAGTCGCTAAAGTAGAACCGCAACCAGATGGTTCAACTAAAGTAATATTTAGTGACGGTAAAGAAGTTACTATTCCTAAAGGAGAAAAAGGAGATGCCGGGGCTCAAGGTGAAGCAGGTAAAGATGCAACACCATTAACAGTTACAGGATCTACACAAACTCCAGATGGTAACACTGAAGTGACATTCTCAGACGGCACTAAAGTTGTGATTCCTAAAGGTGCGAAAGGTGATAAAGGCGATACTGGTGAAACAGGTGCCGCAGGTCAATCAATTACAGTTCAAGGCACTGAAAAAACACCAGAAGGCGATACAAAAGTAACATTCTCAGATGGTACTACAGTCACAATCGCAAAAGGTGAAAAAGGTGACACAGGTGCACAAGGCGCCGCAGGACAAGACGGTAAAGATGGCCAATCAATTACAGTCGCTAAAGTAGAACCACAAGAAAATGGTGATACAAAAGTTACATTTAGTGATGGTAAAGAAGTTACTATTCCTAAAGGTGAAAAAGGCGATAAAGGTGATACTGGTGCGAATGGTACAGATGGAACATCCGTGACAGTTAAATCTTCTGAAGTTCAACCAGATGGTAGCACGAAAGTTGTCTTCTCAGATGGCCATGAAGTAACAATCCCTAAAGCACAAGACGGTAAATCAATTACAGTTGATAAAACTGCCCCTGATGCTGAAGGTAATATTGTTGTGACATTCTCAGATGGTTCATCAGTCACAATTCCAAAAGGTGCGAAAGGTGATACAGGTGCACAAGGTGAAGCAGGTAAAGATGCGACACCATTAACAGTTACAGGTTCAACGCAAACACCTGATGGCAATACTGAAGTGACATTCAGTGACGGATCTAAAGTCGTTATTCCAAAAGCGAAAGATGGCGCAGACGGTAAGTCTATTACGGTTCAAGGCACTGAAAAAACACCAGAAGGCGATACAAAAGTAACGTTCTCAGATGGTACTTCAATCACAATCGCAAAAGGCGATAAAGGTGACACAGGTGCAAAAGGTGACGCAGGTCAAAACGGTGCGGACGGTAAATCAATTACGGTTCAAAGTGTTCAACCTGATAAAGATGGCAACACAGAAATCACATTCAATGATGGATCTAAAGTTGTTATTCCAAAAGCGAAAGACGGCGTGGACGGTAAGTCAATCACAATTACTGAAACAGCTGTTCAACCAGATGGTTCAACAAAAGTAACATTCAGCGATGGTCACGAAGTTGTTATCCCTAAAGGAGAAAAAGGCGACAAGGGTGATACTGGTGCGAATGGCGCAGACGGTCAATCCGTGACAGTTCAATCTTCTGAAGTCCAACCAGATGGCAGCACGAAAGTAGTCTTCTCAGACGGACATGAAGTGACTATTCCAAAAGCGCAAGATGGTAAATCAATTACAGTTGAAAAAACTGAACCAGATGCGGATGGTAATACAGTTGTGACATTTAGTGATGGCTCAACAGTCACAATACCTAAAGGTGCGAAAGGTGATACTGGCGCACAAGGTGAAGCAGGTCAAAATGGTGTAGACGGAAAATCAATCACAATTACTGAAACAGCTGTTCAACCAGACGGATCAACAAAAGTGACATTCAGTGATGGTCATGAAGTTGTCATTCCTAAAGGTGCTAAAGGAGATGCTGGCGAAGCAGGTCAATCAGTTACAGTCGCAAAAGTAGAGCCACAACCAAATGGCGATACGAAAGTCACATTTAGTGATGGTAAAGAACTTACTATTCCTAAAGGTGAAAAAGGTGACGCAGGTGCGAATGGTCAATCTGTAACTGTTCAATCAACAGCTCCAGATGCGGATGGTAACACAGTTATCACATTCAGCGATGGTACTAAAGTTGTTGTTCCTAAAGGTGCGAAAGGTGAAAAAGGTGACACTGGAGAAGCGGGTCAAAACGGCTTAAATGGTCAATCTATCACAGTTCAAGGCACAGAAAAAACACCAGAAGGCGATACAAAAGTCACATTCTCTGATGGCACTACAGTCACAATCGCAAAAGGCGATAAAGGAGATAAAGGTGATTCAGTCACGGTCGCAAAAGTAGAACCACAACCAAACGGCGATACAAAAGTTACATTCTCTGATGGTAAAGAAGTTACAATCCCTAAAGGCGAAAAAGGCGACAAAGGTGATACTGGAGCACAAGGTGAAGCGGGTCAAAATGGCGCAGATGCGAAACCATTAACAATCACAGGCTCTACACAAACACCTGATGGTAATACTGAAGTGACATTCAGCGATGGTACAAAAGTCACAATTCCAAAAGCACAAGATGGTAAATCAATTACAGTTGAAAAAACTGAACCAGACGCTGATGGCAACACAGTTGTGACATTCTCTGATGGCAGCACAATCACTATTCCAAAAGGAACAAAAGGTGATAAAGGCGATACTGGAGAAACAGGTGCAGCAGGTCAATCAGTTACAGTTGCGAAAGTAGAACCGCAACCAAACGGCGATACAAAAGTAACGTTCTCAGATGGTAAAGAAGTTGTGATTCCTAAAGGAGAAAAAGGCGACAAAGGTGATACTGGTGCACAAGGTGAAGCAGGACAAAATGGTGCGGACGGTAAATCAATTACTGTTCAAAGTACAACGCCTGACGCTGACGGTAATACAGTAGTGACTTTCTCTGACGGTTCAAAAGTTGTACTTCCAAAAGCCAAAGACGGTAAAGATGGTACATCAGTTACAGTTCAAAGCACAGAAACAACACCAGAAGGTAATACGAAAGTTACATTCTCTGATGGACATGAAATCACAATCGCAAAAGGCGATAAAGGTGATAAAGGCGATTCGGTTACAGTTGCGAAAGTAGAACCGCAACCAAATGGTGATACAAAAGTTACATTCTCTGACGGTAAAGAAATTGTCATTCCTAAAGGAGAAAAAGGTGACCCAGGTAAAGACGGTGTAGATGGTAAAGATGCAGCACCATTAACAGTTACAAGCACTGAAAAAGATGCGGACGGCAACACTGTTATTCACTTCAGTGATGGTGGTACAGCAGTTATCTCTAAAGGCGATAAAGGTGCAGATGGTCAATCTATTACAGTTCAAAACGTTGCGCCAGATAAAGATGGTAATACAGAAGTAACGTTCTCAGATGGCTCTAAAGTGACAATTCCTAAAGCGAAAGATGGCGTAGATGGTAAGTCAGTTACTATTACTGGTAACGAAACATTACCAAGCGGTGATATCAAAGTTACATTCAGTGATGGACATGAAATCATCATTCCTAAAGGCGCTAAAGGAGATGCAGGCGCATCAGTTACTGTAGTTAAAACAACGAAAGATCCAGATGGCAACACTGTAGTTAACTTCAGTGATGGCAGCAGCGTCACAATCCCTAAAGGAGATAAAGGCGACAAAGGTGCAGACGGTACATCAGTGACTATTACAGGCACAGAAGTACAACCTGACGGTTCAACTAAAGTAACGTTCTCAGATGGTCGTGAAATCAACATTCCTAAAGGATTAGACGGTAAATCTGTCACAATTACTAAAGCTGAACCAGATGCTGATGGCAACACAGTGATTGACTTCAGTGATGGTTCGAAAGTTACTGTGCCGAAAGGTAAAGATGGTGTAGACGGTAAATCAATTACTATCACAAATACTGAAAACTTACCTAATGGCGATGTTAAAGTGACATTTAGTGACGGACACGAAGTTGTAGTACCTAAAGGTGCTAAAGGAGAAAAAGGTGAAGATGGACAATCTATCACAATTACTTCTTCTACAGTTCAACCAGATGGTAATACGAAAGTAGTCTTCAGCGATGGACATGAAATTGTCGTTCCAAAAGGCCAAGATGGTAAATCAATCTCTATTACTTCAACAACGAAAGATCCTAACGGAAATACAGTTGTAGAATTTAGCGATGGTACTTCAGTTACAATCTCAAAAGGAGATAAAGGTGACCAAGGTTTACCTGGTAAAGACGGTGCAGACGGAAAATCAGTTACAGTAACAGGTCAAACAATCGACCCTGACGGCAATACAAAAGTAACATTCAGTGA
Organism: Staphylococcus sp. HMSC65H10; assembly: GCF_001839185.1. NCBI lineage: Bacteria > Bacillati > Bacillota > Bacilli > Caryophanales > Staphylococcaceae > Staphylococcus > Staphylococcus sp. HMSC65H10. Next base: position 47,456 of record NZ_KV840425.1, read on the forward strand.
CGGCAACACAATCACAGTACCGAAAGGCAAAGACGGAACTTCAGTTACAGTCAAAGATTCACATCCAGATGCAGATGGTAATACAGTTGTAGAATTCAGTGATGGTTCAACAACTACAATTGCGAAAGGTAAAGACGGTCGCGATGGTAAAGATGGCCGTGACGGAGTAGACGGCAAATCAGTTACAGTAACAGGCCAAACAATCGATCCGAATGGCAATACAGTAGTGACATTCAGCGATGGCAACTCAATTACAGTACCGAAAGGCAAAGACGGAACTTCAGTTA
>NZ_KV840425.1:47842-56551 GCF_001839185.1 Staphylococcus sp. HMSC65H10
CAGTACCGAAAGGCAAAGACGGAACTTCAGTTACTGTCAAAGGTACAAGTCAAGATCCAAACGGTAATACAGTAATTGAATTCAGTGATGAATCAAGAATCACTATTCAAAAAGGAAATGATGGTAGAGACGGTCGAGATGGCCGTGACGGCAGAGATGGACGTGACGGCAGAGATGGTCGCGATGGCAGAGATGCTCAACCAACACAACCGATATATATCATCAATAACTACATTGATAATGATAATACGAATGTGATTATCTTTAGCGATGGTCAACGTGTTGATATTCCTTGTGATGCGAACGGTAACGCGGTTGTGATTATTGGATATAATCATGATGTGAAAGGTAATGTAATATTACAATGTGCAGATAATACAAGAATTATCGTACCTTGCAGAAAACCAGACACACCAAAAGTGACAATTCCAATGATTCCATTGGTTCCAGCACAACACAATACTGTGACACCACCAGTACCGACACCAGTGCCAACACCGGTACCAGTACCGAATACAGTGCCAGTACCAAATACAGTACCAGTACCGAATACAGTACCGGTGCCAAATACAGTACCAGTACCAAATACAGTACCAGTACCGAATACAGTACCAGTGCCAAATACAGTGCCAGTACCAAATACAACACCAGATACAGTTACACCAGGTGGAAACAATGGTACACCAACATCGGATACTCATGGTTATACTGGATTCATTAATGTAAATAATGATCATGGTCATAAATTCGTAGGTAAACAAACTACGCATAAAGTGGTTTATCATAATGTAGAACAACCACAGCCAAAAGTAACAACAAAACCTAAACAAACAGCTAAAGCTTTACCTGAAACAGGTTCAGACGATACAGCAGCATTAGTTTATGGTGCAATTATGGCTGGTTTAGGTGCAACAACAGTACTTGGATCAAGACGTCGTAAAGAAGAAGAATAAGATTAAGTTCTAAGTATGTAAGAACCGGGCTTCGGCCTGGTTCTTTTTATTGCGAGTAATGTAATCGCTTTCTTATTTTAGATTTTTTGAATTGAATAAATTTATCTAAATTTCTGAAAAATAATGTTGACTTTTTCTGTCAGACTTTGTAATATATGGAATATAAATGAATTGAATAAAACTATCTTATCCAGAGAGGCGGAGGGACAGGCCCTGCGAAGCCTCGGCAACAGGATTAATTATGAAGATTAATTACTGTGCCAATTCCTACAGTAGAACACTGTGAAGATGAGACGAGCCGATATATGTATCCCGAGGACTTGTTTCATTAGTCCTCGGGATTTTCTTTTTATAGAGTTATCTCAAAATAGTTAACATTCATTTATTTCAAATTATTAAGGGGGATTTACCTATGATTGAGTTCAAGGATGTCAATAAAACATTCCGTAAACGCTCAACGGAAATTCAGGCTTTGAAAGATGTCAGCTTTACTGTAGAACGCCAAGAAATATTCGGCGTCATCGGGTATAGCGGTGCTGGTAAAAGTACGTTAATCCGATTAGTCAATAAGCTTGAAAATGTGACATCAGGAAACATTATTGTGGATGGTCATGACATCAATCAATACAGCAAAAAAGAATTGCGTAAAGTGAAGAAAAATATAGGCATGATTTTCCAGCATTTCAATTTATTAAATTCTAAGACAGTATTCAATAATGTTGCGATGCCGCTCATCCTTGAAGGCAAGGAAAAGTCATACATAAAAGAGAAAGTTGACGAAATGCTTGAGTTCGTAGGTTTAGGAGATAAAGGTTCACAGTATCCTAATGAGTTATCGGGTGGTCAAAAACAAAGAGTTGCGATTGCGAGAGCTTTGGTTACTGATCCTAAAATCTTGTTATGTGATGAAGCAACAAGTGCTTTAGACCCAGCAACAACAGATTCAATCTTGCGATTGTTGAAGAAGGTCAATCGAACATTTGACGTTACCATTTTATTGATTACCCATGAAATGGGCGTGATTCAACAAATCTGCGATAAAGTTGCGGTTATGGAGCAAGGCAGTGTCATCGAAATCGGCAGTGTATTAGAGGTGTTCAGTCATCCTAAGACGAAAACTGCGAAAAGCTTCGTTTCTACAGTTATCAGTACAGATATTAGTGATAAGATGATTCATCAATTACCAACTGACGCAGATTATGTGGACGTCAAAGTTTATCTAGAAGGTTCACAAATTGGATTGTCAGTGATTCAAACATTAATTAAAGACTTCAATTTAGATGTGAATGTTATTTATGCATCGATGTCAGATATTCAAGATACTTCAGTCGGTTATTTAACACTTCGTATCAAAGGATCAAATGAAAGTAAGCAACGTGCATTTGATTATATGAAACAAAGTCATATTGAATTTGAGGAGGTCGTATAACATGCTTGGATCTACATTAGATTCGTCTCAATTAATGGAGGCGTTATATCAAACGTTATTGATGGTCTCTATTTCATTAGTAATCGGTTCTTTAATCGGTATTCCGCTTGGTGTATTACTTGTAGTCACTAAGAAAGATGGAATATGGGAAAATGTGGTGATTTATCATATTCTCAACCCTGTCATCAACGTATTGCGTTCGGTACCCTTCATTATTTTATTAATTGCGATTGTACCATTCACAAAATTAGTGGTAGGTACATCAATTGGGACAGCAGCTGCAATCGTACCGTTAACAGTTTATGTCGCACCTTATATTGCGAGATTGGTTGAAAACTCATTATTAGAAGTGAATTCAGGTGTGATTGAAGCAGCAAATGCGATGGGTGCATCACCGCTTCAAATCATCCGTTACTTCTTATTACCTGAAGCATTAGGTTCATTGATTTTAGCATTAACAACAGCAATTATCGGTTTAATCGGAGCAACTGCCATGGCCGGCGCTGTCGGCGGAGGCGGTATTGGTGACCTAGCACTTGCTTATGGTTATCAACGTTTCGACACAATCGTCATTGTGATTACAGTAGTCATTTTAGTTATTATGGTTCAGCTGATTCAATCTTTAGGGAATGTCTTGGCTAAGAAAATTCGTAGAAATTAAACAAGTAAAGGGGAAGTCATTGAATGAAGAAATTATTAGTATTAGCAATCGCATTTGTGGTTCTTTTAGCTGCATGCGGGAAGAAAGACGATAGCAAAACAGTTACAGTCGGCGTAGCATCTAACGAAACAAAAGTATGGGATAAAGTTGCAGAACTTGCGAAAAAAGATGGTATTACAGTGAAAGTTAAACAATTCTCTGATTACAATGTACCAAACAAGGCGCTAAACGATGGGGATATCGAAATGAACGCATTCCAACACTTTGCATTCTTAGATCAATATGAAAAAGCGAATAAAGGTACAAAAATCACACCGATTCGTACGACAGTATTTGCGCCATTAGGTATCTATTCTAAAAAGATTAAAGACATTAAAGACTTAAAAGACGGTGCGAAAGTTATCATTCCAAACGATGTTTCTAACCAAGCACGTGCATTAAAATTATTAGAAAAAGCAGGTTACATCAAACTTTCTAAAGACTTCGGTTTAAAAGGCGGCATTAAAGATATCGAAGAAAACAAAAAGAATTTAGATATCAAAGCAGTAGATGCACAACAAACAGCACGTGCATTAGATGATGTAGATATTTCAGTTATCAACAACGGCGTAGCAACTAAAGCAGGTTTAGATGCGAAGAAAGATCCAATCTACTTAGAAAAAGATGATACAAAAGCATCACAACCATACATCAACATTATCGCAGTAAACTCTAAAGACAAAGACGATAAAACATTGAAAAAAGTTGCGGCACTTTATCATTCTAAAGAAGCTCAAAAAGCTTTAAAAGAAGAAGTTAAAGATGGCGAAATCGTGGTTGATTTAAAACAAGATGAAATCAAAAAAATTCAAGACAGCTTAAAATAATAACACAACTATCATTTAAATGGCCGGCAAATCTTCTAGGTTTGTCGGCTAATTTTATGTGACGAATGCAGATTTCATCAACTTGTATGTATTATCAGTCCGGCAAAGTGTGGGTGCTGACAAAAGGGGGTAAAGAGTTAGTGCTAGAAAATCACATTCACTTAGGAGTGATTATCGATGGAAGTATTATATTATGGAGACCATGAAGAACAATTAATTGATGTTTATGCATCAAATGATAAAAATGGAGAACATGCTGATAAATGGATTGTGTTAGTTCATGGTGGTTATTGGCGCCAAAAATTTGATCGTTCTTTAAATGATAAAATGATTGAAGTTTTAACAAATAAAGGCTACAATGTCGCAAATGTTGAATATCGTCGTGGAGAACATAAATGGCCTATACCAGAAGAAGATGTTAAAAAAGCAGTTCAAACATTTAGGAATTCTGAATTTGTAGGTGAAGGTCAATCATTGATTCTTATAGGACATTCAGTGGGTGGACAACTCGTATTGAATAATGAAGATGAAGCGGATAGAATTGTCGCATTATCACCTGTCACTGATGTACCGTATACAAAAGCGAAGGAATTAGGACGAAACGCAGCAGAAGAATATTTTGGTGATGTTTCAGAAGATATATTATATGCGGCATCACCCATTTCACGTTTGCCATTGAATACTAAAACATTAATCATTCATGGTTTTGATGATACACAAGTAGAGATTGATACAACGATTGATTATGTGACAAAAAATACTGAAAACACGATTGATTTATATGCATTTTCAAGTTTAGCTCATATGGATAACATTGAACCTGAAGGCAGACACTTTGACTTGATGTTAGAATGGGTTGATCAAGAACAAGAAAATGAAGAGAATTAAATAACTCTAAGGAAACTATAATAGTAAAACACATTGGGAATGGAGCAATCCATTCCTTTTTTTATATTGTAACGTTATTTGTATGTCTAAAATTCATAGAAAAGCATATTCAATTCTCTTTCTGAAAGATAACTAAAATTAGATATGCGTTAATTAGTTTGGGTTAAATTATAACGTTTTTTTATAAAATAACATAAGGAAAACGAATCCAAAATATTGTTACGTACAATTAGATAAGTTTTATAATTTATTTGGTGCTATGTATGATGATAAGAAGAATTCGAATCTGTAATTTTCAAAGAGAGCAAGAAGGGGTGAAAGGGATTATTCTTGTTATTATTTTGCATGCCTAAATTAAAATTAAGGAGTGTCTAGGTTGAAAGACGAACACACATCTAAGAACAAAGCATCTTTCCAACCGGATAGAAAAAACAAATATTCTATTCGTAAATTCACTGTAGGTACTGCTTCTATTCTAGTAGGAGCTATCTTATTATTCGGGGTGAATACACAAGATGCGAAAGCAGCTGAAACATCAACCACATCTACAGTTAACGCAACAACACCAGACAAAGACACTAATGTTGAAGTGAATCATGCAGATGCAGTTGTTAATGAAACTGCAGTAACTACATCATCTGAAATAACAACACCAGATGAAATTAAAGAAGTACCGAAAACTGAAGTTGAATCACTACCAACAAAAGCTAGTAATGATTCCACAGAAAAAGCAACTTCTGATCATCAAGAAGTTGTAGCTCCAACAGTCGAAAAAGAAGCGACTGCAGCTCCAAAATCACAAGAAGTTTCAACAGAAACAGCTCCGTTTGAGACAAACACAACAGTTCAAAAAGTAGCTGAAACACCTAAAGTAGAAGTACCTCAATCTATTTTAGGCATTCAACAAGTTCAAGATTTGAATACAGCTGCTGAATTTTATGCACAATCTTCAGGCGTCTCTATAGAAGAAGCGAAGACTTTAATTCAAGAATTGAATTTAGACAGTCAAGCCACACCCGAAGAAATTCAACAAGCTTTACTTTATCAATTATCCCATGAATATGAAACTTGGTATAAACCTGCTGTACGTGAAGATTTGACTACAGAAGCAGAACAAGTGGCAGATAATCCAGACTTTGTAAAATATGCGGTAACACTTCCGATTGAACCGATAATTATTGATGCAGATGCGATTAAAAATGGTTATGTCCGTTCAGGTTCAGATGAATTAAGTAAAACTAACTTAATTTCCGGTCGTGCTTGGATGGCGGACCAAGGTATCCCATCTGTAGGTACAAATGGTTTAGCACCTGTACCTGTCAATACACCGGTTTATTTACAATGGATGGACAAAGATGGATCAATTTCACCAATTTATCGTGCATATACACATAATAAAAATCGTGATGACAGTGCACAAGATGGTCCAGGTGCCTTTGCCTTTGACTTAAGACAAGGTTGGACAGATGCGACAGGTAAACACCATGTATATAAAGCTTTTAAAGGACAAAAATATCGTTTTGCTATTCCAGATTTCACATTACCTAATGGCAACAAAGCGACAATGTTACGACAAGCCGGTGGATTCTATCCAGGTGTATTTGTAGACACATTTACTGATAACAATATGGGGCAAACTCCGGTAGTAGGTAAAAACATTGGCCGTACAGGTATTTTTATGGCTGAAGTGCCAGTCGGTAATTATATGACGAAACCTAAAAATCAATGGATTACAAGTGAAGGTAACCATAGTGATCCAGAACTATTAGCTGTTGATGGTTATAATGTCGTTCGTGGTAAAGTTTGGATAGAAAGCTCAGGTGGAGATAGAGCCAACTCAGCAACTGGTCCTAACTATAACCAAAATTTAGGAGATAGAGTCGCAGCGGGTTATAAAGTTGTATTAAGCTCATTAACTTCACAAGGTGCAGCAGCTTATAGAAATGAAGTACAACGTGTACCTGTACATGAACGTGCAGCAGCTGCGAAAAGATTATTAACTGCGCATCCAGAATATATTTCAGCTACTGTTGTTTCAGTGGTTGATGGAAATGGGGTTTACGCAGCTAAATTCCCTAATGGTACTTTGGATGTAGATCATATTTATGGTTTTGTGCTAAATACTAAAGGTAAACTCGTCCAAACGTATTCAGGATTTACCTCACCAGAATTTAGAAAAGCGAACCAAAATATCTCTTTCGTACCAATTTCAGCACCTTATTCAGGGGTTCAACAATGGGCGAATGTGAACTTTGCGGTAGTATTGAGTCCATCGGATACCATTGATCTTCATACTGTACCGTATAATGCGACAGACAACCCAGCAGCACCAGGCAGTCGTGTTAATGTTAAATTGCCTAATGGTGATGTACCACCAATGCCTACACACATCGAATGGAGAGATCCTAGCGGACAAACAGTGCATAGAGCTCCGGACTTTACAACGCCAAAACGAGGAGAACAAGTAAGTGGATTTACGATTCCTAAAGAGGCTCAGGAAGGTGATATTTATACTGCAGTACTTGTTTCTGGTGGTAACGATATCGCTGGTTCATCTGTAATTGTTCATATAACAGAAGCTAATAAATATCCACCAAAAGTGCAAACAGTTACTAAAGAATTCGGACAACCAGCAACTGAAGAAGATGTTATGAGTCATGTCACATTCCCTAAATATCCGACTCATCTTAAAAAACCTACAATAACAATAGATCATCCTGATAAATTACCTGATGGAAATACGCCTGGTAAAGTTCTAGTACCTGTTACTGTTACGTATCCAGATGGTTCTGTTGCGCACGTTAATGTACCAGTAGTCACAAAAGCACAATCTGATAAAGACAAATATACGCCAACTGCAGGTTCAGTTGAAAAAGACTTCGGTCATAAAGCAACACCTGGTGAAATCACAGGAAAAGTATCTGTACCAGACTTCCCAGCTGGAGGTAATCAACCAACTTATACAGTGGATGAAACAACAATTCCAGATGGCCAAACACCAGGTACAGTGAATGTACCGGTGACTGTACATTATCCTGATAATTCTTCAGAAGTTATTGAAGTTCCGGTTACTACAAAAGTACAACCTGATAACGATAAATATCAACCGACAACTGAAGCAATCCATAAACCATTTGGTCAAAAAACAGATGAAAATGAAGTGAAATCAAAAGTTTCTGTTCCTAATTTCCCAGGAAATGGTAATCAACCGACTTATACAGTAGATACTTCAAAAATTCCAGATGGCCAAACACCAGGTACAGTAAATGTACCAGTGACTGTGCAATATCCAGATGGTACAAGTGAAGTAGTAAATGTACCTGTTATTACAGGACCGAAAGATTCAGATACGTACCAACCAACTACAGGAGAAATTACAAAACCATACGGTCAAGCAACAACAGAACAAGAAGTAAAAGATAAAGTCGCAGTACCGAATTTCCCTAAAGACAAAGGCACACCAACAATCACAGTTGATACAAGCAAGTTGCCAAATGGTCAAACAAGCGGTGAGTTCCAAGTTCCCGTTACAGTGACTTATCCTGACAAAACAACGGACACAGTGAATGTCAAAGTGACAGTAGGAGTTCAACCTGATAATGATAAATATCAACCAACAGCAGGAGAAATTACAAAACCGTATGGTACAGCAACAACATCAAATGATGTAACAGGAAAAGTAAGTGTTCCAAACTTCCATAAAACAGGTGCACAACCAGTCATTACTGTTGATACAAACAATTTACCAAACGGTCAAACAAGTGGCGTATTCCAAGTCCCAGTTACAGTGACTTATCCTGACAAAACAACAGATACAGTGAATGTGAAAGTGACAGTCAGACCGAAAGACTCAGATACGTACCAACCAACAACAGGTTCAATCACAAAACCATATGGTCAAGGTACAACAGA
>NZ_KV840426.1:0-479 GCF_001839185.1 Staphylococcus sp. HMSC65H10
TTCCGGTTTTTCAGGTGTGCCTGGTTCTTCCGGCTTTTCAGGTGTGCCTGGCTCTTCCGGTGTTGGATCCTCTGGTGTTGGTTCTACTACTGGTTTGTAGCATCCGCTGTCGATTGTTTTATCGTCGCCGTTATTAACAGTAACTGTTGTTGTCGTACCGTTTGAGTCTAATTCAGGGTTGCCGACATTCGGTGTTGTCGGTTCATAACCTTCTGGCGTTTCAAATGTAATTGTATATTCACCATTCGGTAAGTTTGTAAACTCATAGTTACCGTTATTGTCTGTTGTTGTCGTTACTGTTGAACCGTCTGGTTTTGTCAACGTTACTTCTACGCCAGGGATGCCAGGTTCATTTGAGTTTTGGATACCGTCTTTATTGCTGTCTTCCCAAACTTTATCGCCAACTGTGTAAGTAGCTGGTACTGGCGTTGGTTCTTCAACCGCTGGTTTGAAGAATCCGCTGTCGATTGTGTAGTTAT
>NZ_KV840427.1:0-486 GCF_001839185.1 Staphylococcus sp. HMSC65H10
TACCCACTTCATTCGAGTTTTGGATGCCGTCTTTGTTTGAATCTTCCCATACATAGTCACCTAAGTTGTATGTTGCCGGTACTGGTTCTGGCGCAACAACCGGTTTGTAGAATCCGCTGTCGATTGTGTAGTTATCCGCGTTATTGATTGTTACTGTTGTTGACGCGCCGTCTGAATCCAATGCATCGTCACCTACGTTGACTAATGTTGCTTCATAACCTTCCGGTGCTGTGAAATCAACTGTGTAGTCGCCGTTTTCTAAACCTGTGAACACATATTTACCGTTCGCATCTGTAACTGTCGTTACTGTTGATCCGTCTGGTTTTGTCAATGTTACTGTTACGCCTTCGATACCCACTTCATTCGAGTTTTGGATGCCGTCTTTATTGCTGTCTTCCCATACATAGTCACCTAAGTTGTATGTCGCCGGTACTGGTTCTGGCGCAACAACCGGTTTGAAGAATCCGCTGTCGATTGTGTAGTTAT
>NZ_KV840428.1:0-28332 GCF_001839185.1 Staphylococcus sp. HMSC65H10
TTTTTTAGTGTCTACTATAGGGGGAGCATATCACATAATGCGATAGCTGCTCTTGTTGTATTTAAACTTAGTTAAATAATTTATCTACACTTTTAGTTGTTTCTTTTAATACTTCTACAGAGTGGCTAAACTCTTTAGTTTCTCTTTCATTTAAAGGTGTTTCATAAATTTTCACTGCACCTGCACGGTTTACAAGTGTCGGTACACCGATGTAAACATCTTTATGACCGTATTCACCTTCTAAGTAACTTGAAACTGTTAATACAAGATTTTGGTTACGTAAAATGGCTTTAGAAATGTGTAATAAGCCCATTGCGATACCATAATAAGTTGCGCCTTTAGCTTTAATGATGTCATAAGCTGCATCACGTGTATTTAAGAAGATTTCTTCAATACGTTTTGCACGTTCAGGATCACCATTTAAAATGTCATATAAATTTTGACCTGCAATACTTGCTTGTGACCATACTGCTAATTCTGAATCACCATGTTCACCAATAATGCTAGCATTAACACTTTCAGGTGCTACACCAAATTCTGCACCTAATTCATATTTGAAACGTGCTGTATCTAGAATTGTACCAGAACCGATAACACGTTCTTTTGGTAAACCAGAAACTTTTTTAGTGACATAAGTAAGCACATCTACTGGGTTAGCAGCAATTAAGAAAATACCATCAAAACCGCTGTCCATAATTTGACCCACAATTGATTTGAAGATTTTAGTATTTTTTTCTACTAAATCTAAGCGTGTTTCACCAGGTTTTTGGGGTGCACCTGCAGTGATAACAACTAAATCAGCATCTGAACAATCAGCATATGAACCTGCTGTAACGATAGATGGTGATTCACCATAAGGCATACCATGGTTTAAGTCTAGTACATCGCCTTTTACTTTTTCTTCTACTAAATCAATAATTACTAATTGATCAGCAACACCTTGTGCTACCATAGCGAATGCATAACTAGAACCTACTGCACCATCGCCTACTAAAACTACTTTATTCGCTTTTACATTACTCATATTACTTACCCTCTCCAATTTAGAATCGCTTCTATGTGATTTATTTCACATATACAAGATACCAATTTCAGCCTATAAAATCAATGCGAAATGCTTGGAAATTTTACACATTGTAAACATTTACCGACAATACAAAAGACGCTGTAATGATGAAGGTTATTACAGCGCCTTTTTGATTAAATTTCAATTTGATCATCAATGTCATTTGGTATAAAACCTAATGCATTGACTTTGTTATTTAAATAACTAAGGATATAACGCATGACTAACGGACGCTCTGGTTCATTATGAATTTCATGGTAGAGTCCTTCCCATGCTTTATAATAAAGTTCGTCTGTTTTTACACGTTTTTTGATTTCTACAATCGCATCGGTGTCTAAAATTTGATCTTCTTTCCCATACATTAAGCACATTGGGATACTTTGGATGTCTTCTAAATGTTCTAAAGTCTTTTTCATGACATGAACAACTTCTTTATACCAATGGTAAGATACTTTTGTCAGCATCAAACCATCTTCTTTAGTTTCTCTTATAACTTCTTCATTTCTTGTTAAATGCTCTGGTTCAATGCCTACATTAAAGCGCATATCTTTAACGCCTGCACCAATATTAGATGTAAATAGATTTTTGCGTGTTTTAGCATTTGTCTTAAACGCAACTAATGGCGAAAGTAAAATAATACCTTCAATCGGCAACTCAGTTCTTTCCATTAAATTTAATGTAATCAAACCGCCTAAGCCGACACCCATTAAAAATGTAGGTAATTTATATTCACTCGCTATTCTCAACCATTCCAAGATATGTTCGTGATAGACTTCAAAGTTGTCGATTTGACCTTTATTAGATCTTGAAGTTTGGCCTTGTCCAGGCAAATCACCCATAATCACATGATATCCATTTCGTCTGAGTGATGTAATCACATAGGCATATCTGCCTGTATGTTCTAATATATTATGAGCAATAACTATGACACCTTTTGCTTCACTTTCTGTTTCCCACTTCCACATATCAACGACTACCCTTCTACTGAATTAATTACTATTATTGTATCAAAACGAACCGATTAAAATCTATTTAGAACTGATATATATACTCAACTGAATTAAGGATAACCTTTTTAGTATTGTGTTCTTTTCTCATATCAATTACATAATTTACTATTAGTGTTATTTATAAATAAATAAGTATATTTGTATATTGTTAACGTTTTCATACATTTATGAAACATGATACACTATTTTTAACAGAGTTGTATGGGAGGAATTTACATGCCATTAGTCAAAGATTTTTTTATCAGTTTATCAAATAACACTTTTTTGAACCAAGCAGCACGAAAATACGGACCTATGTTAGGTGCCAGTAAAGTAGTTGTTGGTAACTCGATTGATGAAGTTATTAAGACAATCCAAACACTTAATGACAAGGGGATTACGGTGACTGTCGATTGTCTTGGTGAATTTGTAGATTCAAAAGAACAAAGTATTAAAGAAAAGAAAATTATTTTAACTGTACTACAAGCAATTTACGACAACGATTTAGACGCACATATTTCTCTTAAAATCAGTCAATTAGGCGCAGAGTTCGATGTAGATTTGGCAGAACAGAACTTAAGAGAAATTGTAGAAAAATCAAAGTCACTTGGTAATATTCATATCAATATTGATACCGAGAAATATGCAGGCTTATCAAATATCCTCTACGTATTGGATGAATTATCAAAAGATTATGATAACATCGGAACAGTAGTTCAAGCTTATTTATATTCAGCCGACAATATGATTGAAAATTACCCGCACATTCGATTACGTTTAGTCAAAGGTGCTTATAAAGAAAATGCGTCTATCGCCTACCAAACTAAAGAGGACATCGATGAGAATTACATTAAGCTTATCGAAAAAAGACTGAAAAGTGCGAAGAATTTTACATCTATCGCTACACATGACCACAAAATCATTGATCATGTTAAAAAATTCGTTAAAGAGAACAACATAGATCGTGATAATTTCGAATTTCAAATGTTGTATGGTTTCCGTTCAGAGTTAGCTTATGAAATTGCCGAAGACGGTTATCATTTCTGTATCTATGTTCCATTTGGCGAAGATTGGTTCGGATACTTTATGCGACGTTTAGCTGAACGTCCGCAAAATTTAAATTTAGCTGTCAAAGAATTTGTGAAACCTAAAACACTTGCTGTAGGCTCTGGCGCAATTGCTGCAGTTATTGGTTTAAGTTTCGGTCTCAAAGGCTTAAAGAAACGCAAGTAAATACTGTATTCATGAAAAAGGCAAGACCACTATCGGCCTTGCCTTTTGTCTGTTATTTTTAATTCAAAAACACTTATTGAATTGATTTTAATAAGTTTGCCATTTCAATTGCAGCCATTGCTGATTCTGCACCTTTATTGCCTGCTTTTGTACCTGCTCGTTCAATTGCTTGTTCAATTGTCTCAGTTGTTAGTACACCGAAGATTACTGGCAAGCCTGCTGTATCACTCACTTTTGATACGCCTTTTGCAACTTCATTACATACATAATCATAATGAGATGTTGCTCCGCGAATGACACAACCCAATGTAATCACTGCATCATACTTATTTGTTTCTGCTAATTTTTTAGCAGCTAGTGGAATTTCAAATGCACCTGGTACATATGCTACATCAATATTATCATTTTCTACTTCATGACGGACTAATACATCTTTAGCCCCTTCTAATAAGCGACCTGTAATAAAATCATTAAAACGACTCACAACAATACCGATTTTTAAATCTTTACCTAATAATTTACCTTCAAAGTTCATGTTAATTCCTCCAATAATATCGTTAAAATTTATTAAATCATGTGTCCCATTTTTTCTTTTTTCGTTTGCATATAATCATGATTGTGACTACATTCAGGTACAATCAGTTCAATTCGCTTTTCAACTTCAATACCATAATGTTTTAATCCTTTGAATTTTTCTGGGTTATTACTTAACAAGTTCACTTTTTCAATGCCGAAGTGTTTTAAAATTTCAGCAGCATGATAATAATCTCGTAAATCTTCTTCAAAACCTAATGCTAAATTCGCAGTGACTGTATCGTGACCTTGTTCAATCAGTTCATAGGCTTTCAGTTTATTAATTAAGCCAATGCCTCGACCTTCTTGTGGTAAGTAAATCACCATACCGTCGTGTTCATCGATGTATTTCATTGCTGCTTCTAATTGAGCACCACAGTCACAACGTTGACTATGGAAAATATCACCTGTCAGACAAGATGAATGAATACGTACATTTTCAACGTTTTGAATGTCACCTTTAACAATTGCTACAATTTCATCATGTGAATAATCTGATTCAAATCCATACATATCAAATGTACCGAAATCTGTAGGTAGTTTTACTTTAGCTTTTGCATGCATGTGCTGTTCATGCAATTTACGGTAATGAATTAAAGATTCAATAGTAATCATTTTTAATTGATGTTTTTCTTTAAATGCTTGGAGTTGCTCACCTTTAGCCATTGTGCCGTCTTCATTCATGATTTCACAAATGAGACCTGCTGGTTTTGAGCCTGTCATACTTGCTAAATCTACAGCCGCTTCCGTATGTCCTGGACGTACTAGAACCCCGCCGATTCTAGCAATCAATGGAAATAAATGACCTGGTCGATTAAAATCTGCACTTGTACTCTCATCATTAATCAAAGCTTTAGCTGTCAGCATTCTCTCAGCAGCGCTGATACCTGTCGTAGTATCGATATGATCAATACTTTCAGTAAATGCTGTACCAAATGCATCGCTGTTATCTTTAACCATCGGCTCTAAATTTAATGAGCGTGCGATAGAAGGAACTAGAGGTGCACAAATTAAACCACGTGCTTCTCGTGCCATAAAATTGACTGTATTTTCATTCATCAATTCCGTTACAGCTACTAAGTCCCCTTCATTTTCTCGGTCTTCATTATCCACAACAATAATACTTTCACCTTGTTTTAGTGCTTCAACTGCACTTTCGATATCATCAAATTGCATTTCTGAACACTCCTCTTAGAATCCGAATTGCGCTAATTTATCTGGCGTTAATTCAGTATTTTGATTTGAAATTGCTTTTTGTACATATTTAAATAACATATCCGCTTCCAAATGCACGGTATCACCGACACGCTTTTGACCTAAAATCGTTGCGCGTTTTGTTTCTGGAATTAAATGAATATCAAATTGGCCTTCTGCTAATCTGAAAATCGTTAAACTTGTTCCATCAACCGTGATTGAACCTTGTTGAACCATTTGGTCAGTAATAGATTTAGGACATTGTATGGTCATGATATTAGAATTAGATGACGGTCTGATTTTTAGGACTTTTCCGACTTCATCGACATGACCTAACACAAAATGGCCGCCAAATCTGCCCTGACTCGGCATAGCGCGTTCAAGATTGACCGAGCTGCCTTTAGTCAGTTGATTGAGATACGTTTTATTTTCTGTACCTTTGATAACATTCATATCAAAGGATTTCTGATTAAAGGAAGTTACTGTTAAACATGCACCATTGACACTGATTGAATCGCCGATATGCATATCTTCTAAAATTGTTTCACATGCTATCGAGAGTTTTATGACATTTTGTTCTGTCACAAGGCGATCAACCGTACCGATTTCTTCTACAATACCGGTAAACATGAAATCACTTCTTTCTTAATACAACTTTGATATTTTGATCAATGATTTCAGAATGGTCAATTTCAAATTGAGGAGTTTGTTCTAAAGGAAGTACATTGTCAGTTTGATAAAACTGATACTTGCCAGAACCTCCAATTACTTTCGGGGCGTAGTAAATAATCAGTGTTTGGACACACTGTGATTGGAGAAATTGTGAAGTCACTTTAGGTCCGGCTTCTACATAGACTGAGCCGATACCTCTTTGATATAAATCTTTTAAAATAGTTTCAATAGAACAATCATCTAATACAATGATTTGAATATTAGACCCATGCTCTTTTGTTTTTAATTGTGTATTTTCTGTATACACAAGCACAGGTGTCTGTTGATCAGTAAATAAAGTTTGTGTGAAATCCAAATGACCGCTTCTCGCTAACACCACACGTACAGGCTGTCTTTCTCCTTCTAACCTTACCGTTAAACTCGGATTGTCAGCTTGTACAGTACCTGCACCGGTTAGAATAGCATCATGTCTTGCTCGATGTTTAAACACATCCTGTTTCACACCTGGATTTGAAATCCATTTACTTTGACCGTTATCTGTCGCTTGCTTTCCATCTAAACTGACACTCACCTTTAAAGTTACTTCAGGTATCTGTGCTTGTTTAGCTTTGAAAAAATCTGTATACATAGCTTCTGCTTGTGCATCATGCTGATATTCCACTTCTATACCTGCTTCAGTTAAAATCTCATCACCAGGTGAATCTAAAGTTATATCTTTCATCGCATATACAACTTTTGAAATACCTGCTTCAATGATTTTATTGACGCAAGGCGGTGTAGAACCAAAGTGTGTGCAAGGTTCAAGCGAAACATAAATCGTTGCGCCTTCTGCATCTGCACCTGCCATATCTAAGGCTTGTACTTCCGCATGACGTTCACCTTGTTTTAAATGCGCACCTAAACCGACAATTCTGCCTTCTTTAACCACGACAGAACCAACAGCAGGGTTCACACCCGTTTGGCCTTCAGCCATTTTTGCTAATGCAATCGCATTTTGTAAAAATCGATTCAAACAATCACCTCATTAAAATAAAAAAATTCCGTCACCTAACTAAAGAGGCAACGGAAAAATGTATCATCACCGTATTTAAACAGAGTCCACCCATGTTAAAAATTGCTAACACAAACTAGACTTCACTTAAATACGCGTTTTAAATCATATTTAATGACGTCTTGATTCTTTCTCCCATCCAGACTTTCACTGTCGGCTCTAGATTCACACTAGATCAGCCATACTCTAAAATAGAGTACAGGTCGCAGGCTTATGTTTTTACTGCCGGTTGGGAATTGCACCCTGCCCCGAAAGAATATTATGAAATTGTTTCTGAATCGAACGAGCAATACTTTGCTCATATATTTATCATAGCTTATTTTAATTTAACTGACAATAATTATTACTTAATGATTATCTATTCTCCGAATGAAATTCATATAAACTATTAACCGCTTGTACAGATTGACGCACAATCATATTGACACCATTTCGTGCTTGGTTGATGCCATTGGTAATCTGACCAATCGCAATTAAGTGTGGCAGTGTTCCGTATCTCGGGCTGATGACTTGATTTGTTTCAGGCACAATTTGAATGCCGCCCATCGGATGCGCTTGCACAATTTGTCTATTCGCAATATCAATTAAAAAGCCGTCATCTTCATCTAAATCTTTTAATTGTGTTCTAGGTCCAGTCGCATTAATCACAACATTATATTGTTCAGTTTCGTTTGAATCTTTATATTTGAAAACAAAGGTATCATTTTCTTGTACAACTTTTTCTAAATCTTTTTTGATTAACAAGTGTCCCGCTTCTATCTCTTCTATAAGCAAACGTGCTGTGCGTGGCGGCATTGGGTTGGAATTCGCTTTTAAAATCGGCATGTAGCGTTTCATAAACTCCCTTTGATCTTCAATGCTTAAACTATTCCAAATCCAGTTCATATTTTCTTTTATCGTTTCTAATAAACTTTGGAATACACCTAATATTTCTGGGTGAGCTAAATCATATTTTAAATCTTTAATTGGGTCGCCGACTTTTCTATTGATAAGCTGTTGAAGCGGGATATTCAAATCCTCACACTCTTGCTTAAAGAGATGAATAGCAGTCTCTAGTGGAACTACACCAAAATGAGATTTAATAATCTGATTAAAGTTTTCTTTAGTTAGATACTTTAATGTAATTTCTGGCATTTCTCCTCTGACACTCGGCAACTCTCCACGTCGACTCACAGCCGTCAATGGTAAGTTAGGATGATGCTTCACAACATAACGAATAACATCCAGACTAGATAAACCTGTTCCGATTACTGCGATATCATCCGTATCTTCCACTGTATTTAATGTTTCATATGTGGGATAAGGTGATTTAATAAATCCTTTTAATCCTTTTAACTGGTATGGGTCATGATACGCCATCGTACCGACTGTCAAAAAGACATAGTCATATTGACGACATGCCTCTTGTTCATGATTGGTACAAATAAAGTATTGAATATGCGCATCTTTTTCAAAACCCTTTTCCAAGTACATTTCAGTCGCTTTTTCAGTAATAATATGAATATTGTCATACATGTCATTAAATTTATCGAGGTAACTTTTCATATAATGTCCAAAGACAAATCTTGGTAAATAAGTCGCATTCTCAAATTTAAAATCATTTTGTTGTTGATACCAACGATAGAATTCTTCCTGATCTTTAGAATTTAATGACATATCCTTACTTGGTAAATTAATTAGTAATTGTGAGCTGTCATTTTGAAATGGTACACCTTGTCCCATATTTTTAGCATTGTCATAAACATCAATGTCTAGTTCTTTGAAATATGGGTGTTGTTCTAATTGTCTTAAAATACTGACACCTGCAGTGCCCATTCCGATTATTGCAACACGCATACAAATAACCTCCTACTCTTCCTACATAACTACCCTGTTTATTGCTTCACCTTCTATTATGCAACAAACAAAAATAAAGCGAAACAATTAAATCACATTCATTTAATCATTTCGCTTTAAACTATATATTATATTGAATTATTATTGATGTTCTTTGTCATCTTTATAAACAAATAACTTGTAGTATTTACCTTCAGTATTAATCTTTTTATAGAAATCTGCAATAAGTGATGCGTTGCTTTCTGCCCATTTGATATCTGTTGCATATTGGTGTTCACCAGGATTCTTAGGATTCCATCTCATACTATATAACGTATTTTGATCTGGATTTGATAAGAAGTGCTTATGAATAAATTCTGCACCACCATCAATCGCTTTTTCTGGTGTATCCCAACCATGCTTTTTAGCATATTCAGCACCCGTTTTAATCGGGTCTTCATCTAATGCGCCGACACCATAGAAGTTGTAGTATTTTTTACCATCAATTTCTACACCTTTTGATAATTCACTTTTTACAGCACCTGTTTCCAAGATAGCATGTGAAATTAAGTATACTTCATTTACTTGTCGTTTTTTAGCTGCATGAATAAAGTCTTCAGTATGTGCTAATAATGTAGGTCTGTCAGCAAGCATACGTTTGATTCTATTTTTATCGATACCTTGATATTTAGATAAATCTAAGAATTGATACTTTTGAGTTTTATCATCGATAAATTTTTCACTGTCCATGGCTTTCTTGATCTCTGTTCCTGTAGCATCATGCCATCTATCATTTTTGTCGGAAACTTGTTGGCTTGTATAGTTATTAATTTGTTTTTTAGCTGCTTGATTCAGAGTTACGTCCAAATGTTCAACTGTTTCTTCTTTTTTAACATGTTTAAACAATATTTGGTCGGAAATCATAGAAAAGAAAATATAACCTGTCACAGCCAAAATAACAAGCAGCCCTATAATTGCGAAGATAGAGCCTTTCTTGTGTTTCGTCATAATTACACCTCTTAGGTCAAGTTAAAGTGAACTGCTTAACACTATGTAACACGGTGTTGAAGCTTCTCGGCGCATTCATGATGACTGATTTATTTCCTACCGAGCTATCCCCATAGTTCCTACGGTTTTATAACACTTAAAAATTATTTCGTTTTGATTCTAAATCTTAACACTTTTTGCAGTGTATCACAATTTAGAGTTATCCAACCACCATTCTATCATATCTTATTCCATAGAACGTGCTTGAAGTCAGAATGTAATATTGCTGTATTCTTTCAATAACATTTCTATAACCTCAGTACATGATTCGTGCAAAATAACATCCTTCAAATAAAAAACAGCCTATTTATCTACAGACATTTCTGTAATAAACAGGCGAATACTAGCTTTCGTTTTTAATTATTCCGGACGTTTGTACTCCATAATTATAAAACTAGCTGCTTCTGATCTATTCTTATAGTAGTAACGGTTCAAATCGATTGTACCTTCAATTTTGCCATCACGATACATCATTTCATTTGTCATATTATTAATCATTACAAAATCTGAACTATCTTTAATCATATCCAATTCATCATGGCGTGCGAAAAAGTGTTCTAAATTCAAGTGTGCGTAATCCATGGAATCCTCCCATCTATTAGTAAATTATGTTTAATCATGCTTATTATGTCGAAAACTACAATTTATTTTGTTAAATTATTTAATTCTACCCTTCTATTTAACACCTATTTTGTACATTTAGCAAATGAAAGAATTAATCCGCTTCGTTAAACTCAAACCAACCAGAAATAATATGTTATGTACAAAGATTGAAAGTGTGGAGTGATGAACACAGAGACATTAATCATCCGACACCAAGGTATCATTTATGCTTTATTAAAAAGATATAATATTAAGTATGATATTGACGAATATGCCCAACTTTTATCCATCAAAATGTGGTCATTATTACGACAATTTGATACGTCCATTCATAATAGCATGAGCGGTTATTTATTTCAAAGGCTGAACTACTATCTCATCGATTTATTTAGAAAGAAAAGTAAAGTTTTAGAAGAGAGTAATCAAGCAATCATCTCCGATATTAAAGATACAAGTGATTACTCAGATTACAATTATCTCACGCAGTTGATCGCATCTGAATATTACTTGCTGCTTAATGACTATGAACGCATGTGGTTGAATTTAAAATTATGTGGTTATAAACAGTTCGAAATACAAACTTTGATGAAGAAGTCAGCGACTACAATCAGAAAGTATCAAATGCAAGTTCGCCATAAACTTGCACCTTTAAAACACTTTCTTAAAGGAGAGATGTCATAATGGTTGTTTGTGAACGTCCAAGAATTTTATATTTCACTTTCTACCCTCATCACACTTTCCAAATAGAATGTGTTTACAACATGTTTCATGGTTTAACGAAAGTACCATTAAAATCTTATATGAATGCATTATTAAGACGTGAATCACCTCAATCTAAATATGCATCATATGAATTGAAACAAATGCTCAATATTCGTAAACACTTGCCATTAATCGTGAATCAACAAACCATTTTATTCCCTATACAGAATAAACGTGCACCTATCCAATACTTTGTAAATGGTTTGGAAATCATAGGTCTAAAACAAGAACGCTATACGACAAGACTGATCTTTAAAAATGGTGTGCAGTTAGTCGTAAACGCCCATTACTCATTTGTGCATCGTAAGTGGTTAGAATGTATCTTCTTACATTTTATGACTTTTCATGACGCTGATTAAAGCGATTTTCTAACAACTTTTTTGTAAAGAATGCTGTAACGATTTTCATTAAAATACTTGCGACGATCAACGATATAATGCCACCTATTAGAATTAATGCTAATTGTACAAGTGATAAATCGACTTGTGGATTTACAAAATATTGAACGACACTTAAACTCGTTAGTAAACCAAATAAAAATAAACCTAGTAATAATGCATTGATAAGTAGCATCCCAACAATAATTAAGAATAGTGAGGCTGTCCCTTGATGACGCTTTTTAAAGATATGCGTTCTTAAAAATTGATTTGAAAACTTGATAGGCTGTTTATAAGTTAATGTATCAGTCTGATCGTTTTCTAAATCCTTTAAAACTTGGTTCAACTGATCTTTTTCTTTCTTATTTAGGAACCAAAGTTGCTTTTTTACTTTTGTTTCAAATTGCTCTTTTTTCACGACATCTATACACCTGCCCAGTAAAATTTTAAAAAGAGGCAGAAATAACTTTACGATAAGGACTGATACCTTGGTAAAGATTATTTCTGCCTTTATTTTATACTAGAATCAATTATCATGATACTAGATTTCTCATTTAATTATAGAATTGAAAGTCCTGATTTTTGAATATCTTTCGCAAATCCTTCAACAGTATCTACTGATAATTCATTGATATCTCTGCCGATATTTGGAATTTTGCTGATAACGCCTGCTGGGCATGTGATAATATCTGCACCAATTTCATCTGCTTGAATGACATTAAATAATTCACGGCAACTTGCCCATAATAATTTTACGCCTTTTTTAGAATGTGTTACTTCTACAGATTCTTTCATTAGTGGTAATGGATCCACACCAGTATCCGCAATACGTCCTGCAAAGACAGAAACATAAGTTGGAACACCTTCTGTGACTGCATCTGTAATTTCTTTAACTTGTTCTAAAGTATATACTGCAGTTACGTTTAATTGTACGCCGTCAGCTGATAATCTTTTAATTAAAGGAATTGTAGACTCACCTTTTGTATTCACAATTGGAATTTTAACGAAAACATTTTTACCATATTGTTTTAAAATTTCCGCTTCTTTTTCCATTGTTTCTAAATCATCCGCAAATACTTCAAATGAAATTGAAGCATCTGGAATTTCTTTCACAGCTTCCTCAGCGAATGCTTTATAATCTGTAACACCTGCTTTAGCCATTAAGCTCGGGTTTGTTGTGAAACCGTCTACCTCGTTATTTTTGTAAGCTTTTTTCATTTCTTCAATATCTGCACCATCCGCAAATACTTCTACATTCAAATCTGCTTTTACCATAAAATAAGTGCCTCCTTATTACTGTTAACTTTCAATGCTGTCTAAAGTAACTTGATTATAACATTCCCCCGTTTAAATCGCGATTGATTAACTCACAGCAGAATTGTTAATAAAGGTTTAAAAAGAAACCACAACCCTCTAAAATTTTATGATATTATAAAAGAATGTACAGAAACGGAGGTCATCATGTCACGGTCAAAACTTTATTTTTACCTTACTATAATCCTTATTATCATCAGTTTTAACTTTAACATGTATAATCCACTGTTAAACGAGCAGTTTCATTCAACTGCGAAAAAAATAATTACAAGCAGTGTTGTTAATGCAATTATCCTAATTATTGCGATCATTTTAGCAGATAAATCTATTAAACATTCAAAAGAACGTACAGATTGGATTCGTAAAGCCAGTAAAATGTTACCTATCATCTTATTTATAGTGATTGTTATTCATATCGTTACTTCTTTAATCTCATTTGGTATGATTAAATTTTAATTGACAACCCACTATAACAGTAGCATTATTTATATATTAAAAATGTAACGAGGCGATATTTTGCAGTATTTATATGTGTTCGTAGGAGGCGCACTAGGTGCCTTGCTGCGATTTATCTTTTCACAATTAAATCATGGCCAAGGGTTTCCGATTGGCACTTTTATTGCTAACTTAGCGGGCGC
Source organism: Staphylococcus sp. HMSC65H10 (assembly GCF_001839185.1). NCBI lineage: Bacteria > Bacillati > Bacillota > Bacilli > Caryophanales > Staphylococcaceae > Staphylococcus > Staphylococcus sp. HMSC65H10. The sequence goes on from NZ_KV840428.1 coordinate 13,335, forward strand.
CTTTTTTATGGGTTTAGTCTCCGCCTTGGTGATTCAAACTTTTAAATCTAATCCTTTACTCAAAAAAGGAATTACAACTGGATTTTTAGGTGCATTAACCACGTTCTCTACATTTCAATTTGAACTGGTAAAAATGTTTGAACATCAGCAATATATTTTACTTTTTGTCTACGCGATTTCAAGCTATATTCTTGGTTTAGCAGTATGCTATATCGGTAGTAAAGCTGGAGGTGCCTTAAGTCATGAGTAACCTTTTATTAGTAATGCTTGGTGGCGGTTTAGGCGCTCTAGTCCGTGCAGCTGTCACAAATAGTTGTTCAAAACTATCTACTCAGCTGCCAGTAGCAACGCTTATTGTCAACTTAGTAGGCAGTTTCTTAATCAGCTTGCTATCAGGTATCGCAATTGCACAAGCTTGGTTGTCTCCATTGATTATTGTAGGATTTTTAGGCGGTTTAACTACTTTCTCTACCCTATCACTGGAATTAACCAATATGTTGACCACTAAGTCACAACGTATGCTTTTTATTGCGTATAGCTTTTTACAATATGGATTATGCTTTATCGCATGCCTAATCGGTTATGTTATCGCATAAAAGAAGCGTTACCTTTTACAACTCACTGTAAAGGGTAACGCTTCTTTTTGATTAATATGATTTATAAGATGGTACATCTGAGTCTATACTTTTATTTTGATTTAATTGATCTATGCGTTTCATTTGGTCGTCGGAAAGCTCAAAGTCAAACACGTTGATATTTTCTTTAATGCGTGAAGGTGTAATGGATTTAGGAATCACAATAACATCATGTTGAATATGCCATCTCAATACAACTTGCGCAGGCGACTTCTCTACTTCTTCAGCGATAGCTTGAATTGTTTCATCTTTTAAGATGTCTCCATTCATAAATGGTGACCAAGCTTCTGCTTGAATACGTTGCGCTTTAAGATACATCCTTAAATCATTTTGTGTTAAATAAGGATGAAATTCTATTTGATTAATCACTGGTTTGATCGATGCATGTGACAACAAACTTTCTAAATGATGCGGTTGAAAGTTGCTGACACCAATATTTTTAACTTTATTTTGTTTTAATAAATCTTCCATGCCTTTCCATGTATCAATCATTTCTTCTTCATTAGAGCCAGGCCAATGCATTAAATATAAATCTAAATAATCTAAATCAAGTTTATCTAAAGTTCGTTGATAAGCTTCTTCTACATTCATTCTGCCGTAATCATCTAACCATAGTTTTGAGGTAATGAATAAATCTGAGCGTTGTATGCCAGCAGCTTGAATACCCTTTTTAATGCCTTCTCCTACTTTTTCTTCATTTCCATAGCGTGCAGCTGTATCTATACTGCGATAACCGTGTTCTATCGCAAATGATACTCGTTGTGCTAATTCATCATTATTATCAATTCTATATGTGCCAAGTCCCAATTGTGGCATCATTTGCCCATTATATAGCGTAAATGTATTCATTTTCTCTCTCCTTGCATTGTTGCTTTACCTTTATGCTATGCACAATGAATAAAACTGTAAAACATTTTGAATTAAAAATGCACTGCTAACTGTAAAATTACAGTCAACAGTGCATATTGTATTAATTAAATGATTCAATTTCTTCCATAACACGTTGTAAGTCTTCAACATTATATTGAATACGTCCATGGAAAACGAATTTATTAAAGTATTCATCTAATTGTTCTGGTCCAACTAGTACTTTAGTATTTGTTGTTTGTGCGTAATTTGAAATTGTCACTGCACCTTCATTTTTAGGATTGAAATAAAGTAATGCCATTGGTGTATATTTCAAATTCAATTCGCGCTTCAATGTATCTGCTAAGTGCTCAACTTCTTTTAATTGATTTGAGTAGTTTACAAATGAAGCTGATTGCTTATCATCATTTTCATCTAACACTAATGTTTGAGGATGACGTTTATCTAAATCCAACACATCAAAGACTTGTTCAATGGTTGGTAATGTACCGAATTGTTCTTGACTGATGCCATTATAAACATGTCCTTTAAGTAATTGAGAATCGATAATGTATAAGCCTGTACGTGTTAAGACTAAATGACTGATACGATCAATCGCATTAAAATCATTTTTAGGTAAGAAGATATTCGCCATAATATGCATATCTTCTGGTCGAATACGTTTTTCTTTAACCAAACGATCTCTGATACCGATTAAACGCATGTCTGTCACATACTCACTATGATTTTTCGAGAAGAGCTTCAGCGCATCGATTTCACGATCTTTTGCTGTCACTGTTTCATCGAAATCAGCGCGTTGTTTTGTGACCGCTTTTTTATGTTCGACGCGTTCTTTTTCAAGCTCGTCTTCATAATTTTCTTTTATACTTCTTTCTTTTGCCTCATATTGTTCCTCTGCTTTCAACTTAGCCTTTTTCTTACTGTTTAAGACAACTAAGAATAAGACAAAGAAGATAACAGCGACGACAATTGCTGCAATCAAACCAATTTCTAATGGTCCCATAACATATTCCGCTCCTTTACATATCTTACTCCCAATTATAAAGGAAAATATCGAATGTATCGATAATAAAATGTCACAAATTCAAAAACTGTATAGTTATGCTTGAACAGCTTCTTTTAATGCATCTACTTTATCTACACGTTCCCATGGTAAAGCAACATCCGTACGGCCAAAGTGACCATAAGCTGCTGTTTGTTTATAAATAGGACGTTTTAAGTCTAACATTTTAATGATACCTGCTGGACGCAAGTCAAAGTTAGCTCTTACCGCTTCTACCAATTGTCCTTCAGAAACTTTACCAGTTCCAAATGTATCAATTGAAATAGATACAGGTTCTGCTACACCGATAGCGTATGCAAGTTGTACTTCACATTTATCTGCTAATCCTGCTGCAACAATATTTTTAGCCACATAACGTGCTGCATATGCTGCTGAACGGTCTACTTTTGTAGGATCTTTACCACTGAAGCAACCACCGCCATGACGTGCAAGACCACCATAAGTATCTACAATAATCTTACGTCCTGTTAAACCAGCGTCACCTTGAGGTCCGCCAATCACAAAACGACCTGTCGGGTTAATGAAAAATTTAGTTTCTTCATCTAATAACTCAGCTGGTACGATTGGATCAATCACATGTGTTCTGATATCACGTTGAATTTGATCTAATGACGCATCTTCAGCATGTTGTGTTGAAATAACAATCGTATCAATACGTACTGGTTTATCATTTTCATCATACTCAACAGTAACTTGCACTTTACCGTCTGGTCTTAAGTAAGTTAATGTACCATCTTTTCTGACATCTGATAAACGTTTCGCAAGTTGGTGTGAGAAGTAAATAGGTGTCGGCATATACGTATCTGTTTCATTCGTCGCATAACCAAACATTAAACCTTGGTCACCTGCACCTGTACTTTCAATTTCCTCTTCCGTAATTTCATTTCTATATTCTAAAGCAGTGTCTACTGCTTGTGCGATATCTGGTGATTGCTCATCAATTGCTGACATCACAGCCATTGTTTGACTATCATAACCATATTTCGCTCTCGTATAACCGATTTCTGCTACTGTATCACGGACAACCTTAGGAAAATCAACATAAGTTGCTGTAGAAATTTCTCCGACAATCATAGCCATTCCCGTAGTGACTACTGTTTCGCAAGCTACTCTTGCATCCGGATCTTTCTTTAATAATTCATCCAGAATAGCGTCTGAAATTTGGTCCGCTATTTTATCAGGATGCCCTTCTGTAACAGATTCTGACGTAAACAATTTTCTATTATTCGACATAACTGACTCCTTTTGATTTTGATTACGAAAATTCTCTATCTACGAGCTCAAATAAAAAAGGACTTTCAAACTATATAAACATAGAGAGAAAGCCCTTAAACGTCCTTTCGCTCTTATCGTTCAAACATCTTTAATGACATTTGCAAACGGTTTGGCACCTTTCTCCGATAAGGAGAGGTTGCTGGGCTTCTTTGGGTCCATGTCCCTCCGCCACTCAGGATAAGAGAATCCGTTAATCACAATACTACCCAAACTCTTTAGGCTTGTCAATTCTATATGTCTAAAATCTTAAATCTGTTATGGAATAATCGGCATATTATGTTATACTATGAAAATGTAAAGGCTTACAATTATTAACAATACTTACGCGCTGGAGGGGTTTTTAAAATGGCAGTAGATGCACAAACTAACCGTAATAAGTTGGATCATTTGATTGGAAAGTCTTCATCACTTTTCCAACTCACAACTACACAATTGTACAACAAGATTCTGGACAACAACGAAGGGGAACTGACAGAGCTTGGGGCTATCAATGCACTGACAGGTCAATACACTGGACGTTCACCTAAAGACAAATTTATTGTAAATGAACCTTCTTATAGAGATACGATTGACTGGGGTTCAATCAACCAACCTATTGAAGAAGATACATTCTTAAGACTTTACGACAAAGTTTTAGACTATTTAGATCAAAAAGATGAACTTTATGTCTTCAATGGTTATGCAGGCAGCGACGAAGATACACAACTACGTTTAACAGTAGTGAACGAAATGGCATGGCATAATTTATTCGCGAAAAATATGTTCATCCGCCCTTCTTCAAAAGAAGAAGCTCAAAAAATCAAACCAAACTTCACAATTGTTTCAGCACCACACTTCAAAGCTAATCCTGAAGTAGATGGTACAAAATCAGAAACATTCGTGATTGTTTCATTCAAACACCGCGTTATCTTAATCGGAGGAACTGAATATGCGGGTGAAATGAAAAAAGGTATTTTCTCAGTCATGAACTATTTATTACCACAACAAGACATCATGAGTATGCATTGCTCAGCCAACGTTGGCGAAAAAGGTGATGTTGCTTTATTCTTTGGTTTATCAGGAACTGGTAAAACAACATTATCTGCAGCACCTGACCGTAAATTAATCGGAGATGATGAACACGGTTGGAACCAAAATGGTATTTTCAACATTGAAGGCGGCTGCTACGCTAAAGCAATCAACCTTTCAAAAACGAAAGAACCTGAAATTTTCAACGCAATCCGCTACGGTACAATTTTAGAAAACGTAGTCGTTGCTGATGATGGTTCAGTTGATTTCGATGATAACGAGCACACTGAAAATACACGTGCTGCTTATCCGATTGATTACATTAAAAACATTGCTAAACCATCTAAAGCTGCACACCCAAATACAATCATCTTCCTTACTGCAGATGCATTTGGTGTGTTACCGCCAATCTCTAAATTAAACAAAGCACAAGCACTGTATCACTTCTTAAGTGGTTTCACATCTAAGCTTGCAGGTACTGAACGTGGTATTACCGAACCAGTTCCTTCATTCTCAACTTGCTTTGGTGCACCGTTCTTGCCATTAAACCCTAAAGTTTATGCAGAATTATTAGGTGAATTAATCGATAAACACGATGTGGATGTTTACTTAGTGAATACAGGCTGGACTGGTGGAAAATACGGCGTAGGTCGTCGAATCAGCCTTAAATATACACGTCGCATGGTAGACGCTGCGATTAAAGGCGACTTAAAAGATGCTGCATTCGAAAAAGATGAAGCATTCGGTTTAAGTATTCCAACTGAAATTGAAGATGTACCAAATTCAATTCTACAACCAATCAACGCTTGGAGTGATAAAGACGCATACCGTGAACAAGCTGAAGACTTGAAATCACGTTTCGTTGAAAACTTTAAGAAATTCGGTGAAGAGAACGATGAAATCGCTGAAAAAGGCGGATTCCAAGCCTAATTAAATATAGAAATAAAAAATTCCGAGAGAGGTCACCCCTTTCTCGGAATTTTTATATCTTTTTTGCTTCAACATCGTCCATCCATTGATGTATCACTTGTAATACTTGTTTTAATGCTTTCGGTCTCGGAATATGTCCTTCCTTAGGTTGATAATACGTTTGATAACGATGTCCGATTTTTTTCAAGTAATTTTCTAAATAATAAGCTTGATGGATACCAACTTGAATATCTTCACCGCCATGAATAATTAAAATCGGTGGACTATTTGCGTCAATATATTGTAAAGCTTCTCTTTCTTGATAAGCAGCTAAATCTTTTTTAGGATGCCCTACCATACGACGTAACATCCCTCTTAAATCCACTCGCTCTTCATACATCAAATGCAAGTCAGATACACCGCCCCAAGTAATATAGCTGTCTGCTGGTAAATCTTGGAATGTTAATAATCCTTGTAATCCACCTCGAGAGAAACCAATTATATGCACAAAAGCTTCTGGATATAATATTTTTAATATACGGATCGCTTGTGTCACATCATGCAAATCATCACCACTGAATTCATCTCTGCCTTCACTGCCATTGTTACCGCGATAGTAAGGTCCGAAAACTAATGTATGATCATTCGCAAACTGTAATAAACGTCCAGTTCTGACACGCCCTACTTTTCCTTTACCGCCACGTAAATAGACTACAATACGCTTTACAGACTGTTTAGGTGTAATCATAAGTCCTTTGACTCGTAAATCATCTACAAGGTAAGTTACTTCTTCACCACGATGCGTTGTGAGATCAATCGGCATCCCCTTTCTTTTGATAAAGTCCAAGTTCTATCACTCTTTCTACACATTTTAATATCGCTTCGTCTTCTAATAAGAAACTCTTTTCTTCATCCGAAATTTCATCTAAATGTTTACACTTCACAGGGCCTGCTGTTTCTAAATAATCGTTTTTACTTTCTAAAGTGTCTACTTGCACCGCAAAGACATCTTTCGTAAACCATTTCGTGCCTTCTGGGTGATATACGGTATATTGCGCAACATACGTCATCTCAGCAACAATCCCGCCAGTTTCTTCATAGACTTCACGAACAATTGCTGCTTCGCTACTTTCACCCTGTTCTATTTTTCCACCTGGAAATTCTATCCCTCTTTTTTTATGTCTAGTTAAAAGATAACTATCATTGAGAAATGCGATCGCAAGAACGTGTTCCCCATTTGGTTTATCTTGTGGTTGTGTAAAGTTCAACCGAATTTCTTTATCAAATTGATCATGTATAATCACGTTCTATCACATCCTTTTATTATATATGCTAAAATAGATTCGTTACGAATTGAGACAAATCAGTTGGAGGGATTAATTTGAAGAAGCTATTACTCGGCTTAATATGGATATATCAACATTTTATTTCACCGTTGACACCTCCTACATGCCGCTTCTACCCTACATGTTCAAACTATACAAAAGAAGCTATTGAAATCCATGGCCCAATCAAAGGAACATGGCTTGGTATCAAACGCATTTCAAAATGTCATCCGCTTCATAAAGGTGGATTTGACCCAGTGCCATTAAAGCATGACAAACATCAACATTGTCATCATCACCATCATCATGAATAAATTTTTAATTGATCCACATCAATTTCAGGGGGCGCAAAGTATAAGTGTCCCCTTTTTAATATGCCGTTTTCTTGTGTAAACTCCTGATCAAAATAATAGCCATAAGGCGTTACATCCCCTGGATAGTCAGCATACTGACTTAGATAAGCAGTAAAATAGCGGCTTAATCCATATTCATACATACCGCCGATCACTACTTTAATGTTTTGTCGATGCAAGCTGTCTATCGCATCAAATATTTTATCTATGCCGCCAAGTCTGAAAGGCTTTAAAATCACTGTATCAATCGGATATTGTTCAATCAAGGTTAAAATGCTTGAGACATCTCTTGCTTTCTCATCTATTGCTACAGGTGGGATAACTTTTGGAGATAAGGTTTTCAACATTTCTAAATCCTTAAAAGGCTCCTCGATATACAAGATATCTTCAAGGTTTTGAACTTTTTTTAAAGTTGCTGTATCTTGATCCGTTAAAGATTCATTCGCATCTAATGCTATCCATGGGTTAAATGGTAAATTTTGTAGCTGTTCGATGTCAGCAATAACTTTTGGCGACCACTTTAATTTAATACGCTTTGGTTTTGTTTCTAATAGTTGCTGATAATTTTCAGTTGATAAACCACTTATCGTTGCACCATACTGAACCTCGAATGAAGGAAGATGATGGAAAACTTGATATAACGCCATCGCAACAGTACTTCTCGCTGCAGGTGCGTGATTCAAGTGGTTCAACAATACTTTAGCTTCATCAAAGGTTTCTATCTCTTTATCTTTGAGGACTGTATTAAACCATTGTTTCAATGTTTCATACACACTCTCTATTGTCTCTTTATCATACCAATCTGTTTCAAAGGCATTACATTCGCCGAAATAAGTTTGTCCGTGCTCATTTTTCAATCCGATCACTAAGACTTTTCTTGTTTCTAGAGTGACTTTAGGCGTTTTAATCTGATGCTTAAATGCTGCTTCATACGTATAAAATAGAATCGATTCAAAACGCATGCTTATTCCTCTAGCTTTCCACGTTTTAATTTACCTGTAGATGTATAAGGCAATGTTGTCACTTGTTGATAGTATTTCGGCACTTTATATTTCGCTAATTCCTCTTTTAAAAAGGTATCTAATGCGTCATGATTTATATCTTTCTCACTCGTATAATATAATGCCGGCACTTGTCCCCAAGTATTATCATCTTTGGCATAACACATTGCATCTGTAATACCGTCAAAACGTTTCGCAACTGTTTCGATTTCATAAGGATAAATGTTTTCTCCACCGCTGATAATCAAATCTTTTCTGCGGTCATAAACCATCACAAAGCCATCCATATCTACACTTGCGATATCACCTGTTTTAAAGTAGCCATCTTCAAATACATCTGTCAGATTTTCAGGATATAGATAACCTTCCATAACGTTGTCACCTTTTAATAAGAGTTCTCCATGTCCTTCATGGTTTGGATTGATAATCTTAACTTGAACGTTTGGGCTCGGTTTCCCTACTGTGTTAGGATTTTGTTTAAGCATGGATGGAGAAGCGGTTAAAAATTGTGAACACGTTTCTGTCATACCAAATGAATTATAAATCGGTAAATCCGCTTTCAAGGCGTTATGAATTAAATCATCAGATAATTTCGCACCGCCAAGCAGTATTTTTTGAAGTTGATAAGGTCGTGTTAAACCTGCGTCCATCATCCAACCTAAAGTTTGCGGCACGAGTGAAATGTGGGTAATCTGTTCACTTTGAATCGCTTTTAATACCGTTTTTGTTTCAAATTTCTGCATTAATCTGACTGTAAAACCTTCAATGATACTGCGCAGTAACACACTTAAACCTGAAATGTGATAAATCGGCAAGACGGATAACCATTTCGTATTACTATCAAAACCTAAGCTTTCTCTGCATCCATTCGCGCTCGCTAAATGGTTATTAAAAGTTTGGGGTACTGCCTTTTGCGGACCTGTCGTTCCTGAAGTAAACATAATCGAAGCGATACGGTTTAAATCCAGTTCAGTCTCATAAGTTTGTGTTGAGCGACGTTGTTCAACTTCACTCCAATTTATAATGGTAAAATCATCTAATTCTAATGGTAATGTGGCAATGATTGTATCTGTGTGTACAGATTTAAGTTGCGCTTTAATTTCTTTGTATGTAAGTCGTGTATTAATCATGACTGCTTCTATACCAGCTAACCATGCACCATAAATCATTAAAGCCGCATCTATACGATTATCTATATAAAATGCAATTCTCTTTTGATTCAGTTGTTTAAATACATATGCATATTGTTTTGCTGATTGATACACGCTCGCGTATGTAAGTTTTGTTGCTCCATCGTCTAATGCGATATTTTCAGGAACACGCTCTGCGCTTTGTTTTAACCAAAAATCCATACTATCTTCCTCCCATAATCTCTACCTATCTATCATAACAAAATTCAAGTAGTTTCCCTTAATTTTCGAATTGAAAAAAGAGGATGCGCGTTGCACCCTCTCATTTCTTTCATATTTAATTGAACAGTTGACTTAGTTTATCTTTAATCGTTTGTAGTTTACTATCGATATCATTTAATAAACTGTCTACTTTAGATTGATTTTCACCATTTTGTTGCGCTTGGTTTGCTTGTTTTAATTTATCAACCGCATTTTGATATTGGTCAGTGACATTTTGATCTGTCGCATTTGAAGCTTTATCTTTTAATTGGTTAACTTCATTTTGTGCAGATTCAATCGCATTCTGGCTATTTTGACCATTTTGAATGTTGTTTTTAGCACTTTCAATTTTTTCTTTAATGACTGTTTCTTTCTCACGAATGATTTCTTTATAGTTATTTGTCACTGGTTTTTGAGTTTGTGAGCTATTAGGTTGTGTTTGTTGTGTTTGCGCATTTTGATTTGCGGTTTCTGTGCTATCTTTTGGCTGCATCATATTTCTAACTATAAATATTGCTACAACAATCAATAAGATAACTACAATCGCGGCCAAACCTTTTTTCCATTTACTATTTTTACGATTCTCATCTTCCAACATACGTTCACGTCTGTAATCACGTTCATTATAATAACGACCATCTTCATCAGAACGTCTGCGGTACTCTTCTTCACGTGTATCACGATATCTTGGATCGTGTCCATCTCTTGAGTCACGTGGGTCTCGATTATAGCGGTCATAATCAGGTTGATTTCTATCTGAGCGTTTCATGTCTATCACCTTATTTCGAAATAATGTTAAAGTTTTTCTTATATTACTCTTACCACTATTGTACCACGCGTATTCATCATGCACCTCGTATAAAAGTCGTATCTATTTCTGTATTTCTATTGTATTCAATATAGAGTTATAAGATAATAATAGAAATTGCTTGAAATGAGGGAATTGTTTTGCGCCAATCATCTAATAAAATGCCACGCACTATCATGAAATATTGCGGCTCAATTATATTATTACTACTTATCGTCTACTATTTATACAAAAATTACGGTAGTAACTTATTCAGACTAGATATTCCAACTGATTCTTCTATGTATTACATTATTCATCTTGATTGGAATAGATATGCTGAAGCTTATGTCGCAACTTTGACTACAATCATTATCCCCTTATTTCTAATCGGGATAATCCTGTTCATACTGACTCGCCTAACTAAAGGTACAGTTAAAAATATATTAATCAAAATACTGCCATTGATATTATTCATTGCACTTTTTGTCTTAATCTTTGTGCCGATGTTATTCGTACTAAACGTGACACACTTTTCATTCTTAGCAACATTTTTATCATTCTTGGCATTATCCAAACCAGCAATGGTAAAAATCTATCGTTTCAGCCAAAAAAGTGTTGATGAGATCAATCATCCAGAGATCAATACAACAGAAAAAGAAAATAAATCATAAGATGCATCCACTTCATATCGGAGTGGATGTTTTTATTTCTTTAACTATCTACTACTTAGCGTTATATGAACCTATATAGCTCATAACAAAATAAGCAAACGCTCTTTGAATGAACATAATTGCTATTGATTGAAACGTAATTCTGAGTGGATGATTGCTTAACGAAAAGAAACATAATTGCATATACTCCATACCCCTATACCGTATATGTTATACTAAAGTTGTATTTACTATATCAATATATTTAGGAGGTATTATTTTGTCTAGTCATGAACATACACATAAAAATGGACAACATAAACACCATGAGCATACGACTGATAACGGTCACAATCATCACATGCATCATCATGGGAATTTTAAGCGTAAATTCTTTATTTCTTTAATTTTCACGATACCGATTATTATTTTATCGCCTATGATGGGTATTCAATTACCATTTCAAGTTACTTTTTCTGGATCAGACTGGATTGTTTTAATTCTATCGACCATTTTATTCTTTTATGGGGGTATGCCCTTCTTATCAGGCGCTAAGGATGAAATCACTTCTAAAAAACCAGGCATGATGACTTTAGTAGCACTTGGTATTTCAGTAGCTTATTTCTATAGTTTATATGCATTTTACATGAATAACTTTAGTGATTCATCGTCGCATACAATGGATTTTTTCTGGGAGTTAGCAACTTTAATTATAATTATGTTATTAGGCCACTGGATTGAGATGAACGCAGTAGGCAGTGCTAGTAGTGCCCTTAAAAAAATGGCCGAACTACTCCCCAATACTGCAGTTAAGGTAACTGAGGATGGTCAACGTCAAAAACTTAAAATCTCGGATATTCATAATGGTGATATTGTAGAAATCAAAGCTGGTGAAAGTATTCCAACAGACGGAATAATTGTTGAAGGTAAAACATCGATTGATGAATCATTAGTTACTGGAGAATCTAAAAAAGTTCTAAAAAACAAGAACGATAAAGTTATCGGTGGTTCAATGAATGGTTCTGGTACAATTCAAGTTAAAGTAACTGCAACTGGAGAAGATGGCTATTTATCTCAAGTTATGGGGTTAGTAAGCCAAGCTCAAAATGATAAATCAGATGCTGAACTTCTTTCTGATAAAGTCGCAGGATACTTATTTTATTTTGCAGTAATTAGTGGATTAATTGCGTTTATTGTTTGGATGCTGATACAAAACGATATTGATTTTGCGCTTGAACGCTTAGTAACTGTATTGGTCATTGCTTGTCCGCACGCTTTAGGTTTAGCTATACCCTTAGTTACAGCACGTTCTACTTCTATAGGTGCACATAATGGATTAATTATAAAAAATAGAGAATCTGTAGAAATCGCACAACACATCGATTATATTATGATGGATAAAACAGGTACATTAACTGAAGGAAATTTTTCAGTTAACCATTATGAAAGTTTTACTGACGAATTTAGTCATAAAGAAATATTAAGTTTGTTTGCTTCATTAGAAAGCAGCTCTGAACATCCGCTCGCTGTTGGAATTGTCGAATATGCAAAAGAAGAAAACATTTCTTATTCATATCCTGAAGATGTTAATAATATTTCAGGTGTGGGATTAGAAGGCAGTGTTGATGGTAAAGAAATTAAAATTGTAAATGCCTCATATTTAGATAAAAAGGATTTGAAGTATAATAAAAAACAATTTAAAGAACTTGCTCAGCAAGGTAACTCTATTAGTTATTTAATTTATGAACAACAAGTGATTGGCATTATCGCCCTAGGAGATCAAATCAAAGAAAGTTCAAAACAAATGGTCTCAGATTTAATAGCGAAAAACATCACACCAGTTATGCTTACAGGAGATAATCATGAAGTAGCACAAGCAATGGCTAAAGAATTGGGAATTAAAGATGTTCATGCGCAATTAATGCCTGAAGATAAAGAAAGAATCATAAAAGATTATCAGAAAAAAGGCAGCAAAGTAATGATGGTCGGCGATGGCATTAATGATGCGCCAAGTTTAGTCAGAGCAGACATCGGAATGGCAATCGGTGCAGGTACAGACGTAGCTGTTGAATCAGGTGATGTCATACTTGTCAAAAGTAATCCTTCTGATATTATTAACTTCCTTACCCTATCAAAAAATACAATGCGGAAAATGGTTCAAAACTTATGGTGGGGTGCCGGATATAACATCATTGCAGTCCCTCTTGCAGCTGGTGTACTAGCATTTATGGGTATAATACTCTCACCTGCTGTCGGAGCAATACTCATGTCTTTAAGTACAATTATCGTTGCGATTAATGCTTTCACATTAAAATTAAAATAAATGGTTCAATGAGATATAACCACTTTCATCAACAATTTATGAAAGTGGTTATTTTTAGTAAATGCTTATTTATTTGTACTATTGACCAGTTACAAAGGGAAAAGGACTCTTCACAAAAATAAAAAAGCCAAATGATTATGCATCAATTGGCTACTACTTTTAAAAATTCAACTTAAGTAGGCATGAACTCTCCTCTTTAGAAATCTTCAACTTTAAACAGGCATGAACTCTCCTTTTTGAATCATTCAACTTAAATAGGCATGAATACTCCTACTTTTATTCACATGTGTTGTATTCAAATGCATTATACACTAAGCGTTATTTTCGACACAAGAAATTTTATAATGATAACAAATAATAGTTCACATTAAAATTGATTTAGTTGATTCCTTTTAACTTAAATGGGTATTAAATAACTAAATACATAGAAAAGGAAGAACCAATCATGAAAAAGTTACTTATACCGTTATTTAGTTCCCTATTACTATTAACTGCTTGTGGTAATAGTGATGAAAGTAATAAAGAAACTGCGAAAAACGAAACTAAAACACATGAAAAAGAGAATAAAAATAAGGAAAAAACACAGAAGAAGAAAAATGAACAAAATAATAATCAAGAAAAACAAGAAAATAGTGAATCTACAGAACAAGTAAATGAAGAATCCGTAAACGATCAAGCAAATTCAAATAATACAAATCAAAATACAAATAATAATAATGAACAAGTTAATGGTTTTCAAGAGAACCAACAAAATACACAAAGCCAAACAAACCAAACACCTAACAATAACCAAAACAGTAATATCCCTAATGGTGACGCAATGTTTGGAGAATATAAAGAAGATGGCACTTATTGTACTGTCGGTGGCTGTTTGACTCCAGAAGAACAAAAACAACAAGAGGAATTAAATTATCAAGAAATGGAAAAGTATGGATATAGTCGAGAAGAATATGATGCAATTCAAGAAGAAGGCGCTCGTCTTCAACTCCAAAGAGATAATGGAGAAATTTCTAACGAGGAATTCACTCAAAAATACATTGATTTATATGAATGATTAACACTATCAAAGTAGTTAATTAAATTTAAGGCTCTATACTATTAGGACTGTTGAGCAAAACCGGTCCTATTTGACAGAGAGCACATAAAAAAAGAGCAAGGCCAACGTGTCAGAAAATTATTTTCCTGACACATATTTGGCACTTGCTACTGTAAATCTTTTATTATCTAAAACAATTAACGGAGAGTGAGGGATTCGAACCCTCGAGACGCTTGTGGCGCCTACACACTTTCCAGGCGTGCTCCTTCGGCCAACTCGGACAACTCTCCATGTATACAAATTAAAAAATCAGAAACGATAATTCGTTTCTGATTGAATGACTCCTACGGGACTCGAACCCGTGTTACCGCC
>NZ_KV840428.1:28432-66255 GCF_001839185.1 Staphylococcus sp. HMSC65H10
AGGCTGAGGTTTTGCCATTAAACTACACCCGCATTAACGATTATGGGGCGGCTGATGGGAATCGAACCCACGAATGTCGGAACCACAATCCGATGTGTTAACCACTTCACCACAACCGCCAGACAAATAATAAAAATAAGAATGGTTCAGGACAGAGTCGAACTGCCGACACATGGAGCTTCAATCCATTGCTCTACCAACTGAGCTACTGAACCTTAATTAATAATGGCGGTCCCGACGGGAATCGAACCCGCGATCTCCTGCGTGACAGGCAGGCGTGTTAACCGCTACACTACGGGACCCCTTGAAAAAAGATATGTATTGCGGGAGGCGGATTTGAACCACCGACCTTCGGGTTATGAGCCCGACGAGCTACCGAACTGCTCCATCCCGCGGTAATATTATTAATCTTGCGACTTACCTATTCATCATATCACAATTTGTTAACCAATGTCAAACCTTTTTTAACAATTTGTGAATTTTATTTTCAAAACGTTAAAGTTGTTTTGAATTTGTTATCTCTTTTTTCAAGACAATACCTAGTATATCGACTTCCCTATCTTGCGTCAACCAGTTTTCGTTAGAAATAAGTGTAATAAATATATAATTGTTATAAATTTTTATATTTAGAGTGCAAATGGTCTCTTTTTATTTACAAACCAGTGATGCTTAAGCTTTCCTTTTGTAAATTTCTTTAAGGTTACAGTAGATATTGCGTTATTTTATATCCCCTCTTAATAAAAATTCAGCAACTTAAAACGCGAATCATGCTTCAAGTTTTAAGTTACTGATTATTAATTTTATATTTAAACCATTTCTTCGCTTTCTGCGAGAAAGCCATTTCGATTCAAATCATCTATCGCATTATCTAAGATCTTTTCAGTGTCTGCAGATAATGTATGCAGATGAATACCATCTGTTAATTTCGCTAACATTGTCCCTTTAAAGCGTGTCATTTCTTCTACAAACGCTTGAATATCTTCTTCAGTTTCAATCATCAATTCAGCACGGATACTGCCATATACGGGATGCTCAACAGAAACATCATCAATCATTGCGCCATTTTCAACGATAAGTTTCAATTCTTCTTCCATCTCATCATAGTCATGTTGGCACATTACCACACGTTTACAGCTTTTTCCTTGAGGTTCAATGTCCATAAAGTAACCTTTGCTTGTTGAACTGATCGCATATTCTTTCGTTTTTAAGTGTGAGATATCTTTCACGATAATTTGTCGCGAGACACCAAAACGTTCACTCAGTTCTGAACCTTTAATGGGTCGTGTCGAACTTTGTAAGAGTTCAACGATTTCAGTTCGTCGCTGATCCGCTTGACTCATGGGCAGCCACTCCTTCTAATATCTTATCTATTTCATTAAAACATGTGTCAATTTCACCTAATGTTGAATTGCTTGAAAATGAAATACGTACATATTGATCCGCTTCATGTTCTGTTTGTTTAATCTTCTCAATTAAACCCTCACTCAATAATAAACCATGACCGCATGCTGTACCAGTTGAGATACATATATTACGGCTAGATAAAGATTGCATAATATATTGACCTTCAAATTGCGGTGTTAACAATCCAATAATATGAGGTGCTTGTTTATCACTTCTTAACACACTAAAACCAGATGCTAAAGCACGTTCAGTCGCATATTGATGGAGCTTTGTTAAATGTTCATAACCCGCATCTAATGATAAAGCTCTTGTCATTGCTAAGATGCCAGGCACATCTAACGTACCATTACGTGTACCTTCTTCATGGAAGTAATGTATATTTGTAGGTCGCACTGACTTGTGTTCAATCAACAATGCCCCTACACCTTTAGTACCTTTAAATTTATGTCCAGAGAACGCATATGAAGTAAAAGCTTGAATCGCTTTATCTTCAATCTTTTGTACAGCTTGGACACCATCCACATGAAATGGAATATTGTATGCTTGTGCGAATTCAGCAATTTCATGCACTGGTAGAATATAACCAATTTCAGAATTCACATGTTGTGCAATAATCAATACTGTCTCATTATCTACTAGTGCTTCTAAAGCTGCTAAGTCGATTGCACCTTCGTTTGTTAAAGGCATTTCTACGATTTCAAATTGTTTTTTATATGGTTCTAATGCTGCATAAATAGAAGGATGCTCATAAGGCGAAACTAAAACCTTTCCTTCTTGTGCTTGTGATAAATAAATATCAATTGCGATTTGGTTTGCATGTGATCCACTTGTTGAAAATAAAACTTCTTTATCCGTATTGAAATGTTTTTGAATATAGTGTCGGCTAGAATTCAAAGCTTCTCTTGCCATTTCTCCACCGACATGTAAACTCTCACTATTAAAAAACAACGTTTGTTGTGCTTCATTATATATTGCCAGCGCTTCTTTTGATGGTTTTGTTGTCGCTGCATTATCTAAATAAATCATATCTTTTCTCCCCCACTTGCAATTATCTTACTTTTATGACAAAATCATTGCATACATATATGTTAACATAATTGTATATATTAATGTAAATAGAGGTGTAAACATGAAACGTGTCATTGTCGTTGGGAGCGGAATTGCTGCACTCTCGTTTGTTCGTCAATTACAAGATGATATCGAAGTGATTTGTATCACTAAGGACAAGCTTGCTGAAAACAACAGTAATTTTGCCCAAGGTGGCATATGTTTTTCAAAAAGAGAAGAAGATGAAGCAATCAGCCATAGCCAAGATACTTATGAAGCCGGAGCTGAAATGGGAGATTTTAATGTAATCCAAGAAGTCATTACGAAAAGCTATCCTTTGATTCAAGCACTCGTAGATGAAGGTGTCCCATTCGATTCAAACCCAGTCACACATCATTTAGATTACGCAATGGAAGGCGCACACTCAGCTGCAAGAATTTTGCATGCTGGCGGTGATCAAACTGGTAAGTATATCGCACAACATATGGTAGAACATCTTTCTCATCCACACTTATCCATAATGGAATCAACAGAAGTCATTGATTTAATTTATAACCATGAACATCAAGTCTGTGGCGTACTTGTTTTAGATAGTACCGACGAACAACAAATCATTGAAGCAGATAGTGTCGTGTTCGCAACAGGAGGTATTAACAACCTCTTCCCTACTAACTCTAATATACCACATACCATTGCATCAGGATGTGTGGTCGCATTACGTCATGACATCGCTTTAGAAAGTATGGAAATGATTCAATTCCACCCTACTTTATTAGGTGAACCTGAACATGCCTATAGTTTAGTGTCTGAAGCTGTTAGAGGTGACGGTGGTGTGCTAGTCAATGAACAAGACATTCCGTTTATGGATAAAATACATCCGATGAAAAGCTTGGCTCCACGTGATGTGACTAGTCGTGCAATCTATCATCAACAACAAGAAGGTCACCAAGTCTTTTTAGATATTAGTGCGATTTCGAATTTTGCAGAGCGTTTCCCTACTATTTACAAAGCTGTTCAAGCACATTATCCTGAAGCGATTGCCAAACAACGCATTCCTGTTACACCAGGTGCACACTATACCGTCGGCGGCATTAAATCAGAGATTGATGGTACAACAAGTCTTGAAGGCGTGTATGCGATTGGAGAAGCGGCTTGTACAAACTTTCATGGTGCCAACCGCTTAGCCAGTAATTCATTATTAGAAGGTTTAGTTATGGGTGCTTTATGTGCCGAGAAGTTAAATCAAACTTTACAACCTGTCAGTCATAGTCATTTTAATCCAGTATTTAAAATACCTTCTATCTCAGCTGATAGAGCTGCACAATTACAACAAAAAAGTTTTGACATTTTAGGTGTGGAACGTAAAGGAATCAAAATGCAAAACTATTTGAAAGAAATTGAACAGACATTATTCGAAACATCTGAAACAGAATATGTCGATAAAGCAAAATGGCAACGTTATTGTACTGTCAAATTACTACAAATCGTCTGTACAGCAGCGCTAGCTCGTCAAGAATCAAGAGGCGTACATTACAGACTTGATTATCCACATCAAGATAAGCAATTACAATTTGAACTTATTGAAATCAATTCAGGAGGCATGGAACATGTTAAATCCACTACTCGTCAGAGAGAAAATCACTCAATATTACATTGAAGATAATCAATATGGTGATTTAGCAACACACATCTTTGATCAGACACAACAAGGTACAATGTACTTAAAATCAAAAGATAACGGTATCTTTTGCGGCGAAACTATTATCAAAGAAGGATTCAAGTTATTAAAGAGTCACATCGATATCGACCAAAAAATCAAAGATGGTGAGACAGTCAAACCTGGTGATATCATCGCTGAAATTACAGGTCCTGTTTACGTATTACTTACTATGGAACGTATTGTTCTGAACTTAATTCAACGTATGTCAGGTATTGCCACACAAACACATCGTATCGCAGAAAAAATTGCGCATACTTCTACGCGCATTGTTGATACAAGAAAAACAACACCAGGCTTAGGTATCTTTGAGAAATTTGCGGTGACTGTTGGAGGTGGTTTGAACCATCGTCGTTCTTTAAATGATGGATTGATGTTGAAAGATAACCATATCGCTTTCTCTGAATCAATGGAAATTGCGATTCAAAACGCTAAAAAAGTTGTAGGTCCAATGGATAAAATTGAAGTAGAAATTGAAAATGAAGAGATGCTTAACACAGCAATCAATCAAGATGTAGACATCATTATGTTTGATAACCAAACACCAGAATGGATTGCTGAACATCTTAAAGCAGTTCCTCAACATATTCAAACTGAAGCTTCTGGTAATATTAACGAAACAAATGTCGTTGCGTACGCTGAAACTGGCGTAGATTTCATTTCAATGGGTGCTCTATTTTATGCGCAAAACGCGCTCGATATTTCTGCAAAGGTTGTGATTTAAATGTTTAACCCAATGTTATCTGTATCAAAGGAAATTCCTGAAAAGTATCTTAAAATGTCAACTGAGGAGTTAGAACAACATATTCAATCTATTAAAGATGAATTAGGTGATCGCCTATTCATGCCGACACATCATTATCAAAAAGATGAGGTCGTTCAATTTGCCGATATTACGGGTGATTCATTAGAACTTGCTCGTATCTGTAAAGAAAATACTGCTGCTGAATACTTCGTATTTAACGGTGTACACTTTATGGCAGAAACAGCAGACATCTTAACAGACGACCACCAAGACATTTATCTACCAGATTTATCTGCTGGTTGTTCTATGGCAGACATGGCAAATATCACACAAGCTTTACATGGCTATGATGTTTTAACACAAGAATTCAACTTAGATATCTTGCCATTAACTTATGTCAATTCTACTGCAGCGATTAAAAAGTTCGTTGGCGAACACGGTGGTTCATGTGTAACTAGCGGTAACGCAAAATCAGTAGTGGATTGGGCATTGAAACAAGGTAAAGTTATTTTATTCTTACCTGACCAACACTTAGGACGTAATACAGCATATGATTTAGGCATTCCACTTGAACAAATGGCAGTATGGGATCCAATTGCTAAAGAACTTGTTTATGAAGGCAAACTTGAAGATTTACGTATTGTTTTATGGAAAGGTCATTGTTCTGTACATGAGAAATTCCATAAAGCACATATCGATTTAGCACGTGAACGTGATCCTGAAATCAATGTGATTGTACACCCTGAATGTGAATTCGAAGTGGTACAAGCTGCTGATTATGCAGGCTCAACACGCTACATTATTGAAACTATCAAAAACGCACCAAAAGGTTCTCGTTGGTTAATCGGAACTGAAATGAACTTAGTGAATCGTTTAAAAGATACTTACACAGACATCACGATTGATTCATTAAACCCATTAATGTGTTCATGTTTGACTATGAACCGTATTGACCTTCCTCACCTAGCTTGGTGTTTAGATAAAATTTTAGATGGCAACCGTGATAACATCATCAAAGTTGATGCTGAAACAGCAAAATATGCGAAAGAAAGCTTAGATCGTATGTTAAGCATTACTTAATATAAAATGAAAAGGTCTCTCTGAACGAGTAAATACGTCAGAGAGACCTTTTTTATCAATGATTTAATTAGCCATGCGTTTAATCATATTATTCTTTAATGCGAGGAAAGTATCATAACCATCCTCAGTCGTAAAATGACCCGCTTCATCAATAACCTTCATATCACCATCAAAAGCTTGAACTAAACGCTCTGTATCTTGATATGGAACATTCGAATCATCTTTAGATGCGATACCATAGAAATAGTCAATACGTGATTTTAAGTCTTCAATGTCTAATGTAACATCTGGAACATGTAAATCAGGATTTACACCTTCAGCATTCGGACCAAACCCTGCAATACTGAAGAACCCTTCAATACGAATATCTGGATGTTGTTCTAAATATTTCAGCCCCGCAAGCGTACCGAAGCCATGTGTTACGAAATATGTTTCATATTGTGAAATTTCAATCTGCTCATTCAACTGCTTTAACCATTCTTCCATATTGACTGGTAAGTCATGTTGGATATTAACGATATCTGAATGATATCCTTCTAGTCTTAATGATTGTTCTAACCATTCATACCAATTTGAGTGGGCGTCAGCACCTTGAGCATGAATTAAAACAATATTAGTCATGTTCTTCACCTCTTGCTCTTTCAAAAAGAAAATGACCTGAAATATCAGTTTAAATGTATTGAAAACCGTCTCCTATCTTCTGTGCTCATCAAAAGATATTTAGCGATTTACAATCGTCATTAAAACTTAGGTTCAGGTCATCTTTCTCTTGTTTATTTCTCATACCTATAATATAAAATCCATCATATTATCTCATCGTCTTCAATTATAAGATTAATCCTATTTGATAAAAAGGTCAATCTTTTTCATTACAATTCGACATGTCAAAACATTTATTGTACAACTTCTGCTAAAGATTCTGCGGCATCTTTACCTTGTTGAATACAATCAGGTAAACCGACCGCTTCAAATGCTGCACCTGTAATACGTAAATGCGGATACGTATGTTTGATATGATCTTGAATACGTCGCACTTGTTGAATATGACCTACATGATACTGTGGCATGCTTTTTGGCATACGATGAACGATTGAAAATTCCGGATCGCCTTTAATATCCATCATTTGACTTAAATCACGACGTACTGTCGCAACAATCTGTTCATCATCCATTTCTTCTAAAATGTTATCACCAGGTTTTCCGACATAAGCACGTAACAAGACTTTACCTTCTGGTGTTGTAAACGGCCATTTTTTGCTGGTCCATGTACAAGCGGTAATACGAGTATTAGAAGTTCTCGCAATCACAAAGCCAGTACCATCATACGTATTGACCACATCTTTTTCATCAAATGCTAAAACAACCGTCGCTACAGAAGTACTTTCCATTGTTTTAAAGTAATCTAATGCTGGATCTTCTGAGAACCATTGCATAAATGTTTGATGTGGTACTGTTACTAAAACGCCGTCATAAAAGTGTTTTTCGCCGTTATAAACAACATTATATCCTTTTTGGAAACCAATGATATCTTCTACTTTGGTTTGATATTGAATTGTTGTACCTTGTTCAATCACTGCATGTGTTAACGCTTCGATAAAAGAAGATAAACCATGTCTGAATTGCTTAAATTGCCCTTTAGGTGCACCAGGATACAATTGTTTTTTTCGTTGTCTTAATAACTTCTCATGGCGCATACCTTTGATTAAACTACCGAACTCTTCTTCTCTTTCTTTAAAGTTAGGAAACGTACTCATTAAGCTTAATTTATCGATATCCGTACCATAAATACCACCCATTAAAGGTTCAATCAGATTTTCCAATACTTCATCGCCTAAACGTTGTCTGAAGAAATCTCCTACAGAAATATCTCCATCCATTTCAATAGGTTTCTTAGTTAAATCCATAGCGGCACGTAATTTACCTTTTAATGAGATTAATTGTGTTGTCATAAAAGGTTTTAAATCTGTCGGTATACCCATGATAGAACCACCAGGTATCGGATATAAACGGTTACGTGCATAGATATAAGATTGTCCTGTTTGGTTGGTAATTAATTCATCACCTAAGCCCACTTCTGTCGCAAGATCAGTCATAATTGTTTTGCGACCCAAATAAGATTCTGGACCTAATTCAATCGTGAAACCATCTTTACGATACGTTTGAATTTTACCACCCGTACGATTTGTGGCTTCAATTATTGTGACATCATATTCAGGATGTTCTTTTTTTAAATAATATGCTGCGGAAAGCCCTGTAATCCCTCCGCCGATGACTGCGATGTTCTTACTCATTTGCATCCTCTTCTTTCGTTGTTAAAACATAATAAACTTCATCTGCCATAGCACCGATAAAGAGCGGATGTGTATTTGGCATCGGTGGACGATGATAAGTTGCGCCTACTTCGTCACATACCACTTTACATTCATAATCATTATCATAAAGGACTTCTAAATGATCACAAACAAAACCAACTGGCGTATAAATAAAATGTTCATAGCCATATTCAGCTTTTAAACTTCTTGTTAAATCTTGTACATCCGGTCCGAGCCATGGTGTGCCTGTATTACCTTCAGACTGCCATCCTCTTGCTGTGTGTTGAATATTTGATAGTTCTTCTAATAATCTTGTGTTGTCTTTTAATTGCTCTGGATATGGATCATTGGATTCTAATATCATCTTCTCAGGTAAACTGTGTGCTGAAACAACCAAAACAGTACGATCATGTTCTGCTTCAGGTATGTCTGAAAGTGTTTGATTAATTTGTTTCACCCAGTATTGAATAAATTTTGGTTGTTGATAGAAGCTGTTCACATGCGTCAATTTAATACCATGTGTTTGTGCCGCTTTCGCTGCACGTTTGTTATATGAACCTACAGAGAAATTAGAGAAATGCGGCGCTAAGACAATCGTAATCGCTTCTGTAATACCATCTTGATGCATACGTTCAACTGCATCTTCAATAAATGGATGAATATGTTTTAAACCGACATAGACTTTAAACTCAATATCTTGTTCTTCATACATTAAGTTCAATCTATCTTTTAATGCCTCCGCTTGTTCATCTGTAATTCTAGCTAATGGAGACATCCCACCTATAAATTCATAGCGATCTTTTAAATTTTGAACTTCTTCTGGTGTCGGTTTTTTACCGTGACGAATATCTGTGTAGTACGGCTCTATATCACTTTCTTGATAAGGCGTACCATACGCCATCACGAGTAGTCCAATAGTTCGAGTCATATTAAACCCTTCCTTTACCGTTCATTTTACATTTAAATTATTTTCGTTTTGTATATTCATGGACATAATCAGCAATTTTCTTCAACGTTTCTGGTTTCACTTCTGGGAATACCCCGTGTCCTAAGTTGAAAATGTGTTTGCCGTAAGCCATTCCTTGATCTAAGATTTCATCTAAGCGCGGTTGAATCACTTCCCATGGTGCCAATAACAATGAAGGATCTAAGTTGCCTTGAATTGTTTTTGTAACCCCTGCATCAGCAGTATCTTTGATTGTTGTACGCCAATCAATACCTAATACATCAATCGGAAGTGAATTCCATTCTTCAATTAAATGTGTAGCATTCACACCGAATAAGATAACCGGCACATCATGTTCTGCTTTAATCCCTTTAATTAAGCGTTCCATATGCGGCTTAATGTAATATCTGAAATCAGGGGCATTTAATGCGCCAATCCACGAATCAAAGATTTGAATCAACTCTGCACCCGCTTCGATTTGTGCATTCGCATACGTGATAGACATATCTACTAAATGATTCATTAACGCAAACCATGTTGCCTCATCACGATACATCATAGCTTTAGTGAAGTGATAATTTTTAGAAGGTCCACCTTCAATCATATAACTTGCTAAAGTAAATGGTGCGCCGACAAAACCAATTAAAGGCACATTCAATTTTTCTTCCGTCAAGAGCTTAATCGTATCTAACACGTAAGGTACATCGCGTTTTGGATCAATTTGTCCTAGCTTTTCTACATCTTGAATCGTTTTGATTGTATTCTCAATCACAGGACCGATACCAGATTTAATCTCTACATCTACACCAATCGGTTTTAATGGTGTCATGATATCTTTATATAAAATTGCTGCGTCAGTTTGATAGTGATCTACTGGTAAATGTGTAACATAAGCACACAATTCAGGTTGGTGTGTAATTTCAAATAACGAATATTTCTCTTTTAAGGCACGATATTCAGGTTGAGAACGACCTGCTTGTCGCATAAACCATAATGGAGTGTGTTCAACCTCTTCTCCCTTAATCATCTTTAAAATTGTATTATTTTTTTGATGCACCACAGTATCCTCCCAAAATTATAATCATTCTAATCTATTCTAGCATATCCGTAGAATACACGTATTTTGTTGGATGTAAATGTCATAAAAAAGACATAGCAAATCACAATCGTGTAAACTTTTTCTACGCGCTTACCTTCTTTAGTTGCAACATATTACATTATGACATAATTTGTTAAAATCCTCATTGGTTCCGTTTTCAAAATCTGAAACATTTTCATCATTTCTATATCAAATTGCCCTACTAATACTATATAATGAGACTACTAGTATTTTTAATTGCTAGAAATTTATTTTTATTCTTTGTAGAATAATACAAAAAAGGAGGAACGTGCCATGAAATTATATGCATCCTATGGTACATTCGGATACCTTAACCAAATTCGATTAAACAACCCAGAGCATAACTTATTTTTTTTCTCAACAAATGATTCATCAGTAATTTTTGAAGAAACTGAACAACCAACTGCTTTAAAAGAACCACTTAAATATGAAGTACTTTCAAGCATTAATGAACTTGAAGAAGAATGTTTCTATGCAGTTGTCTTTATCCCAACTTCAGAAAATCATATGTATCAATTAGAAAAACGTTTAACATCATTATCTTTAAACTTGGATAAATTCCCTGGATTCAAATGTTACCGTTTCTTAAAACCAATTAAAGGAACAACTTACAAAATCTACTTTGGTTTTGCTGAGCGTAGTAACTTTGAAGATTTCAAATCTTCTCAAGTTTATCAAGATAACTTCTCTAAAACAGCGTTATCTCAATTCTTCGGTTCTAGCGGCCAACATTCAAGTTATTTTGAACGTTTCCTCTATCCGGTGGATAAAGATTAAGCAAAAGTATCTAAAAAACAAAACAACGTCCATTAGCTTAAATTGCTAATGAGACGTTGTTTTTATATATTTAGAATTAGTCTTTTAATAAGGCTTCTTGGTATTTCAATTTCTTGATAATATTTCTGATTGTCAACCAACCCACCACAAAGAATACTAATGCCATATAAAATTGTGGCGGGAAAAGGATAGCGTATGTTAACGCTAATATTACACCGATACCAAACATAATATGATATAGAAACTGACCATAGCCTTGAATTACTCTTTCTTCAGGTACAGGCCAAACTTGCGGCCATAACCCATAAGCTTGTTGTGTGTAGAACTGTGCTGTTTGCAGTAAAATTATATACATAAACAGTCCGCCTACAATTAATGAAATCCATTGATTCGAAAGCCAAATCATTAACACAAGTGCAATAATAACTAATCGTAAAATGATATTGAATGCATCTTTACCTCTTAAGAAGCTACGTTTAAATAGAAATAAATACATATGCTTTGCGTTATATTGATTTGAACGCGGTCTCGGCAATAAGAAATCCAAATAACGACGACGTACTGCCGCTGAGCGCAAGTGTTTTACATCAGTGAACATATTGACGAATTTATAGTAATTCATGTGATGTTGCTGTTCAATTGCAATCAGCGCTTCCCATGGCAATAAACGTTTTGCATTACTTTTCTTTAGAACAATAATCCATGCGATAAATACAATAACAAGCAATAAACCAAACCATTGATGTGCACCTAAAATTAAAACGTATGTGATTGTAAAGAGCAGCCATTGCAGGACTTGCATAATCCATAAAGGTCTTTTTGCCTGCATCCACTCTAATTTGGCAATTAAGCCGAGATATGGATAAATTAAAGCGGCAACCGCAAATAATGCGTAGTAAAGCAGATTGCCCGCTTCAAGTCGACTGAATAATGGAAAGAGTACAATTAATACAACCACTTGCAAAGCTATTCTATTTAAATAACTATAAAGAATACTATAGTTCAAGTAGCTGCGCATATGCCGTTCAAATGGTAATAGGAACAAACGATCCGCCTCTTTAAACAAAGTGCGTAAAGGAAAGATCGAAATTACAGCAACAGCGATACTTGCTAATATTGCATATGGTATGCCAGATGGAATATGTTTAAGCCAGTTACCGTAGCCTAATATAAACGCACCGAATAAAATCAATAGAAATACTGAAAAGTGCCCATTAAAAATAAATTTATTATAGTAGGCTTTTTCTTTACTGATTGCTGTTCTTCTTTGGTTAAATAATTCTATGGCGCGATGGTCTGTCATACGTTTTGACCACCTTGCGTCACATGAATATAAATTTCATCTAATGTTTTATCATGTAAACCTGTTTGTGCTCTAAGTTCATCTAAATTACCAAAAGCAACAATACGTCCTTCATCAAGGATGATGAAGCGATCACAATAACGCTCAGCTGTTGCTAATATATGTGTACTCATCAACACAGTACGCCCTTCATTCTTCTTCTCTACCATTAAATCCAACATGGATTGTATACCTAATGGATCTAAACCAAGAAATGGCTCGTCAATGATATAAAGTTCAGGGTTGACGATAAAGGCGCAAATTATCATGACCTTCTGTTTCATCCCTTTAGAAAAATGACTTGGAAAAACTTGGAGTTCTTTTTCTAAACGAAATGTTTTTAATAACGGCATGGCACGATCCATTGCAGTTTGTTTATCGATGCCATAAGCCATTGCAGTCATATCAATATGTTCTTGTAATGTTAATTCTTCATATATGACCGGTGCTTCAGGAATATACGATAATTTATGTCTATAGGTCTCAATATCTTCTTTGATGTTAGTACCTGAAATAGAAAGTTCACCTGCAGCAGGTGTTAACAATCCGAGCATGTGCTTGATTGTCGTACTTTTCCCTGCACCGTTAAGGCCGATCAAGCCTACAATTTCACCATTTTTTAATTCAAAACTAATATCTTGAATCACAGGTTTTTTACCATAACCACCTGTGAGATGTTCTACTTTAACAGTCATATTCATAACCTCCAACTGTTCTTTATTGTACCAAAAAGCATGTATTAACTCATAGAGAAATCATTCGTGACATGACGTTTAAAGGCGGGTAATGCTATAATGTACTTTAAGTAAACCTTTTAAGGAGTGAATTGTGATGTCAGAAACAATTTTCAGCAAAATCATTGATGGTGAAATCCCAAGTTATAAAGTTTATGAAGATGATTATGTCTATGCATTCTTAGATATTTCGCAAGTAACGAAAGGTCACACTTTGCTTGTACCTAAGAAAGCTTCACCAAACATTTTCGAAACTGATCCAGAAACAATGCAACATATCGGTGCAGCAATGCCTAAAATTGCCAACGCAATTAAAAAAGCATTTAATCCAGACGGCTTAAACATCATTCAAAACAATGGTGAATTTGCAGACCAATCTGTATTCCACTTACATTTCCACTTCTTACCAAGATACGAAAATGATGTGGATGGCTTCGGTTATAAATGGATTACACACGAAGAAGAATTAGGCGATGAAGCAAAAGCTAAAATTGCACAAGAGATTCAAACACATTTTGAATGATTACCTAATTTTCGGGTAATAACATACTATATCTAAACTCAACATCATTAAATAAGGAGACTAACCTATGAAAGTAATTCGCATTTTAGGTGGATTAGTTGCTGGTACTGCTGCTGGTCTTGCTGTAACTGCTTTTAATAAAAACAGTTCTAAAGCTGGCCAAACTGAATTTGACGACAGTACAAAAGCAATTAAACAACAATCATCTAATATTTCAAGCTATGTTAATCAAATCAAAGACGGTACGCAAGAAGTTAAAACTATCGTCGATGAAGTTAAAACTTTGATTAGCGACTTTATGAAAGATATTCAACCAAATATCAATCATATTCAAGAAAATATTCAAGATATCCAAAAACGCGGTGAAGTTATCGGTGAAACGGTACAAGGCATTACAAAAAGCCCTGATAAGAAAAACATCACACCGTACACACCAAAACAACAACCTGTTGGTAAAGACCAGCGTGAAACGGTACAACAAAATCAAACAGCTGCAGTGGAACCTAAAAAGAAACAAGTGGACACTGAAGCTGAATAATGAGTATTTAAGATCAGAACAACATCGTGTTGTCCTGGTCTTTTCTTTTAAATTTTAAACTTCATGAACATGCGATATTACAGCATTCTCCCCTCTTCTAAACATGCCACTTAATTAGCCTAAAATTTCCTCATAATTAATACTTGACTCTTTCATTAGAAAGATAGATAATACCTAAGTATTGATAAGAACTTAGAAAAAATATCCCAAAATAAACGAAAAAACAAATAAATAATGCGAGGAGGTATCGTGATGTTTTTATGCTCACGTCAAATTGACATTAATACAAGATTTGGCTTACCCCGTATCTTTTTTATTGCTGTTGTCACAACTATTATCACATTTTTAATCAGCTATGAAGTATTGATATTTTTATCCAATAAAGAGATCACAGACCGGTACTTTTTCGTGTTTCTAATAGCGGTGTTATTACTTTATCCAATTCATAAACTCATTCATTTAATTGTTTTAGCACCCTACTACAAACACTTTAAAAAGAAACGTCTTACTAAGCGACCATGGATACCTTTATATAACTTATATGTCAGTACGCCAGTGAATAAATACTTATTTTGCTTATGCTTAATTGCACCAGTTATCGTGATTACTGCAGCAAGTATTTATATGGCAACATTAATGCCGCAGTACGGTCATTATTTCATGTTCCTACTGTCACTAAACGCTGGTTTCTCTGTGATGGACTTTATGTATTTAAAATTGATCTTATTCTCAAATGAAGGCAGATACATTGAAGAACATTGCACAGGTTTTAATATCTTAAATAAATATGATATGCCGTTAGACACAAATTTTAATTAATGATACAAGCAGCACCTTGAACATGTTATTTTATGTTTAAGGTGCTTTTATTTATCTCATTTTTAATACTTTAGTCTGAAGACAACAGTAATGAATTTGTATCAGATTCATATTATGGTATATTAACATTGTTATATTTTGAAAAAGGAGACTGCGTTATGAAATCATTAAAAAAAGTTATGATTCCAATTACAGCGAGTGCTGTGCTATTAAGTGCATGCGGGAATCATGCCACAGATTCTAAAGAAAACGTCTTAATATCTTCTAAAGCTGGAGATGTTAAAGTAGAAGATGTCATGAAAAAAATCGGTAAAGAACAAATCGCTAATAGTTCTTTTGAAATTTTGTTAGGCAAATTACTAGAGAAAAAATATGCTGACAAAGTTGATGATAAAGAAATTGATAAACAAATCAAAGATGAGCAAAAACAATATGGCGGTAAAGACCAATTTGAAAGTGCTCTAAAACAACAAGGTATGACACTAAAAGACTATAAGGAACAAAAGAAATTGCAAGCTTACCAAAAACAAATGTTAATGGATAAAGTTAAAGTTTCTGATAAAGAGCTTAAAGAAGACACTAAAAAAGCTTCTCATATCTTAATCAAAGTGAAATCTGATGATAAAGATAAAGAAGGTTTAAGTGATAAAGAAGCGAAAGCTA
Source organism: Staphylococcus sp. HMSC65H10 (assembly GCF_001839185.1). Taxonomy (NCBI): domain Bacteria; kingdom Bacillati; phylum Bacillota; class Bacilli; order Caryophanales; family Staphylococcaceae; genus Staphylococcus; species Staphylococcus sp. HMSC65H10. Next base: position 44,200 of record NZ_KV840428.1, read on the forward strand.
AAGCAGAGAAAATCCAAAAAGAAGTGAAGAAAAATCCTGATAAATTCGGAGAAATCGCTAAAAAAGAATCTATGGATGAAGCAAGTGCTAAAAAAGACGGCAGCTTAGATTATGTTATTAAAGGCCAAATGGTAAAACCATTTGATAAAGCACTATTCAAATTGAAAGATGGCGAAATCTCAGATGTCGTTAAATCAGATTATGGTTATCATATCATCAAAGCAGATCAACCAACTGATTTCTCATCAGAAAAAGATAAGTTGAAATCACAAATCATCCAAAATAAAGTTCAAAAAGATCCTAAGATTTTAGTAGAGGCTTACAAAGACTTACTAAAAGAATTTAACGTTGATTTCAAAGATAGAGATATTAAAAAAGCAGTCGAAGACTCTATCTTGAACCCTGACAAACTTAAACAACAGTCTCAAGGCGGCGAAGGTATGCAAACGCCTTAATAAGTCTTAAAGCTAAAATAAAGCTGAATTCCACTCGGAATTCAGCTTTTTATTGTTAAGAGATAGATTAATCTAAACTCTCTGGATTATAAAATTGTCTGTTTTCCATTGCAAATAAACGTTCAGTGAACTGCCCTTTTCTTGCTTTCTTGAAAGCTTTCTCAAACATATTCATTCTAGCATCGATATTATCGATGTACGTTAGAATTTCTGCTTCTTTCAGCATCGGTAATTTAGGTGAACCATATTCTAGTTTACCATGATGTGATAAAATCATATGTTTTAGCAACATCACTTCTTCACCTTCAATACCTAACTCTTCTGCAGCTTTTGTCACTTCTTCACTTGCGATAGAGATATGGCCTAATAAGTTACCTTCAACCGTATATGACGTTGCAACCGGTCCGCTTAACTCTTTAACTTTACCGATATCATGTAAAATCACGCCACTATATAACAAACTTTTATTTAACATCGGATAGATATCGCATAAACTTTTAGCTATCTTCAGCATCGTTAAAACATGATAACTTAAACCGCTCGCAAAGTTATGATGAAAGGAACTTGCAGCTGGAAAGACATAAAACGTGTCATGATGTTTTTTCAACATATGCCTTGTTAGACGTTGAAGTTTACTATTTTCAATTTCCAATAAAAAGTAATCAATTTGTTCTTTGATTTGATCTGGGGTTAACGGCGCACCATCAATGAAATCTTTAGCTGATAATCCATCAGCAGGTTCTGCTAATTTAAACTGATTTACTTTCATTTGTTTACGGCCACGATAATTAATCACATCGCCTTTAGCATGAATAATTGTTTCTGGTTTTAGGACTTCCATATCTTGCTTTGTTACTGTCCATACTTTAGCTTCAATTTCACCGCTTTTATCTTGTAAATACAAAGTCATATAGTCTTTGCCTTGCGCAGTAACACCCTGAGCAGCTCGATGGATTAAGAAAAAATGATCTACCGAATCTCCAGGTTGAAGCTTTTCTACATTTCTCATTTTTTGCCTCCTTCTTCTAGTTTTTCTAAAATAACTGTTTGTTTAGCAGGAATATTATTATCTTTTGAACATGTAAAGTATAAAATTTGATATTCTGCTGATAAAGATTTCAAGTAGTCTATCATAGCACCTTTACGATGCTTGTCAAAATGAACGAAGGCATCATCGATAATGATTGGCATTGAATAATAAGGTTTCAAAATTTTGATTAAACTTAAACGCAAGGCAATGTATAGCGCTTCTTTCGTTGATTGACTGATTTCATTTGGCTGATACATTTGACCATTACGATGTTTAACTCTGACATCCTCATTTTCATATGTGACTTGCGTATAATTATCATGCGTCAATTGTTTAAAGATTTCAGTAGCTTCATCAATGACTTGTGGTAAACGCTTATCTTTAATTTGTTTGATATGTGCATCTACTAACGCTTGTAAATAGCTGAGGCTTGCCCAATCTTTCGCATTTTCATTCATTTGATTTCTAAGCATATAGTAACGATGACGTAATTGCGTTAATGTATCATCAGTTTCCATATGTTTGATTTGTGCAGTTAAATCGCTGACTTCTGATTGTAACGTAAGATACTTATCATTATATTCATCAACTTGTGAAGCTAATCTGTTATTTTCTTCTTCTAACTGTACTTTTGTTTTATCACTTAAATCAGATGCTTCATCGTACATCATATTTTGATTTTCTAAATATTTATTAAGATCTTGATATCTACTGTGATTATTTTTGTAAGTCACATAACGATGATGGTAACGATAATACGCTTCCTCATCCCCAACTTTCACAAAATCAAATAAGTTGTTAATAGATTGGTTATGTTCATCTAAACGCTCATTCAACTGTTTCAGTTCATTAGTTAAAAGTTGGATGTCTTCATCATTGCGATTCCATCTTGTTTGATTTTCTTCTGCTTGTTTCAACCAACGATTTGTATCATGGAAGAGTGCAGCTGATTTAAAATCACTGATTTGATTTTTTGTCACTGCTTGTGCATGATCATAGAACGCATCAACTTCTGATTTCAATGCAGAATGTTGTTCTTGTAATTCAGAAACACGTTGTTTTAACGATTGAATACGTTCGATTGTTTTAATACCGTCAATCAATAAATCATCTGACATTTTTTCTGAAACATGTAAATCAGCTTTGACTTCCTGAATATTTTGGTCAAAACGTTCATGATTTTGTTGTGCTTCTGCTAACTTATCTTCAGTCAACTCAATTTTAGAATTCAAAATACCGATAGATTTATCTACACTATGATGTTGATTTCTCAAGCGAGCTTGATCATCTAAATCAAAGTCTAAGTCATATTTATCTTCGAGTGCTGCATTCTCTTGTTCTAATTGTGAAATTTCATTAGAGAATGTTTCACTATGACCGATTTCTGATGACTTGAATAAAATCGCACCTACTACAAAGCCTACCGCAGCAACAGCGAAGATAATCGCAAATAAAAGTGCTTGCGTCGCAAATGAGAAGACTGCTAAACCAGCACTGACAATTGCTAATACAATAAAGATAATTCTTGTTGTTTTTTGTTTACGATTTCGTTCAGCCTGTTCTGAATCAAAAGCTTCTTTCATTTTTTGATAAAGATTTTTCTTTTCATTTAACTCAATGGACTTTTGATTATATTCTTTTTTCTTCTCAAATACTTCATCAGAAACGAGCGCATCTTCAACTTGTTGCTTTTCTTCTTCGTTGTTTGCTTGTTCAATTTGTTGTTCTTCTAAAGTACGTTCTAATTGAGTCATGTATGAGGCTTGATCTTGTTTCTTAGCAATTTGCTTGCTGACGAAGCTTTTCATACTTTCAGAAGTATCTATATTATCGTGATCTTCTTGCCAACCAATATTAGATTTAAGACCTTCGATTTCTCTTGATTTATCTTCAATCTCTTTATTCAGAGCTTGTAGTTGTGTTTCTTTTTGTTTAATGTCATTTTCTTGTTTAGCGATATTATTTAACGCATCGATATCAGATTGTTTTGGGACATCAATTTGTTCATTTTCTTGTTGTAACTGCGTTAATTTTTCTTGGCGTAGGCTGATATCTTTCTTCAACTGATCTCTACGTGCTTTAGATGCTTCATATCGCTCAATCCCTTGTTCTGGGAAGTCTAGCGGTTCGATGTTCAATTCATGCTCTAGTGCTTTCCATTCTTGCGCTTGATCTAATAATGCTAATTCTTTTTGTTTCGCTTCATGCATCTTAGATAATTGCATCAAGTTTTGTTGAAGATGATCTAAACGACGTTCTGCTTTATCTCTTTCATCAATCAGACTATGATAAGATTCCAATTCGCTTTCATGCGCTCTGATTTGATTTTGCAAATCGTTTAATTGCTCTAATTGCTGATTAATGACAGGATTCTTCCCTGAACGTTTATATAACGCTGCTTTTTGTGCTTCTAATTGTTCTCTCATAGTTGTAAATTGCGTGGATCCTAAAGCACCTGCTTGCAACAAGTATTCTTGAAGTTGTTTCTCATCCATATTGCGATTGATATTTTGTAAACCTAAAACATCGAAAGAATAAATGCCTTTATATGTATTCTTGTCGATATAATTTAATTTATTTTGCAGCCATTCTTCATCACGGATACCGCCATTTTCAAGATAGACTTTAACATCTCCTTGCGCTGCACCTTTCACACGTTCAACTTGGATTTCTTGTCCATCATCTAACTTCAAATAAAGCTTGCCGCCATATTGGTTACCTAATCTCGGTTCAAAGCGCGGTTCGTTTTCTCTTTTAGTCGGAAAGCCGAATAAAATTGAATGGATAAAAGCTTGGATTGTTGATTTACCCGCTTCATTCTCACCATATATTTGTGTTAATGACTTATTAAATTTAATTGTTCTTTCAACGAACTTACCATAACCATATATATCTAATGCTAAAATCTTCATGATTGCTCACCTCTTAAACCTGACTTAAGCAATGCCTCTGCACGATTAATCAATTCTACCTTATCAAAGTCATCATAGTTATCTAAAAACTTAGTTGCTTTAGGATTTAGGTAAAGATCACTCATCGCGTTTGTAAAAATTGCGTCATCAGCTTTCAATTCTTGAGAAAATTCATGCTCAAGTGGTCTTGTGTCATCATCTTTATAAGAAACAATTAAAGATTCAATAAACACGAAGTTATTTTCATTTTCTTCGTATTCTTTCAACATTGCTTCCACTTGCATTAAATCTTGAGAAGACACAGGCTCATCGCTATCAATCTCTAAATAAACTCTATAGATAGCTTTACCTTGTTTTCTGACTTGATTTTTAAATTTTTGTACCACATCATAAATGCCTTGCTTTGTTGTTTGTTTTGTTTCAATTTTAATTTCATCAAACCGAATAAAATGTGAAGGTACAAATTCAACATTTAATTTAAATTCGTCCCCTTCTACAAGTAGAAAACCTTTATCTCCCATTTCATTGAAATGACGGCCTTGTATATTACCAGGATAGTACGTCGGTGGCATATCATTAATTTGTTGACGTTCATGAATATGGCCGAGTGCCCAGTAATGATAAAGTTTAGAGTTTAAATCTTCTAATCGAAATTCAGTATAACGGTGCTTCGTAGAGGATTTGCTATAGGTACCATGCAGTACACCAATATGCAGGCCTTTCTCTCCTTGGCTAGAAGGATACTCATCTAATTTGTTTTCGTAACTTGCATGATCTTGATAACTGAAACCATGTAATAAAATCTTTTCACCATTCTTTGTAATGGTTTGATACGTCTCAACATTTTTATCAAACACTGAAACATTTTCTGGCCAGTCTGTTACAACACTATCTGATAGTGGATCATGATTTCCATGACACATATAAACAAATATCTGCTCTTTCTTTAAGCGTTCAAATTGTTCTTTTAAAAATACTTCAGCTCTTAACGTACGGTTATGGTCATCAAAGACATCACCGGCTATGACGATAAAATCAACTTCTTCTTGTAATGCGAAATTAACAAGTGTCTTAAAACTTTCATACGTACTCTTTTTCACATCTTCATAAATGTTTTCACTTAAATGGCTATGCGTTTTAAACGGGCTATCTAGGTGTAAATCTGCACAATGAATAAATTTCACCATATATAGTAAGCTCCTTTTTCATATAATCCAAATTCTATATAAATTATGTAAATTCAATTGATTTGTAATCAAAGTATCATCTTATTTTACCATAGTCGCCTGCTATGCGTCTAAAGAACACAGATAACAAAAACATGAAAAAACTGCCGGGTGAAGTCACCCGACAGTTAAAATGTCTAATTATTATTGTTCGCCTTCAGCGTAAACTTCATCTAAAGGTTTTACGATGATTTGGTTGATTTCTTGGAAAACTTGGCTCATTTGTTGTTCAGCTTGCATTAATTCAGCAATGTTTTCGTCTTTTTCAATTGCTTGTGCTTGCTCTTGAGCTTTTTGTAAGTCTTCTTCTTCGATTTGTTGTCCTTGCATTTGCATTTGTTGGAATTTCAATTGTGTTTCACGGAACTCATCGAATAACTTTTTAGATTCTTCGTTAGCTTTAACTTTGTCATAAGCATCTTTAATTGCTTGATACTCATTGCTTTCTCTTAAAGCCTCTTCTAATTTTTGTGCTTGTTCTTTTAAATCTACTGCCATTTCAAATTCACTCCTATAAGTTATTGTTTTACTACGTCGTCAATAAACATAACATAAATATATAACAGTGTCGAAACATTTACCCAATTTCTTATTAACTGCCACTAATCACATTCCCAACACGATTCATTTTAAACGAATAATGCAATAATACCTTGGAAACAACCAATAATTCCTCCAAGTAAGAATCCGAGCATCATGATTAATTTTAATTCCTTATTCGCAATTTCAATAATCAAACGTTCAATATAGTCTAAGTCGAATGAATTGATTTGTTCTTCAACAATCGCACTTAAATTGACTTGTTTCATAATTGATGAAATATGCTCCGCTGCTTTATTTACAATTAAATCGGTAATAAAGCTTGCTGCATGTGCTTGAGCATACTGTACTAAGCCAGGTGCTAATTCAGAAATTGGTTGGTTCGCTTTATGAGGGATATCGATATACGCCATCATAATTGGAGTCATTTTATCTTTGATATTTGTAAATTGCGCTTGTGATAAGACTTGATTCAAGTGTTTACCTTTTAATGTTTGGTATTCATTTCTAATCAACTGTGCTGCAATTTGACGTGCTTTCGGATGATTTGTTAAACGAATCAATTCCACTTGAATACGCTCAGCAATGCTCGCTCTTGTCATAAACATCTCAAGCAAGCCGACAATTTTACCTTTCTCCTCAAAGAAAGTATCTAACATATTATAGATATCTTGTTCCCCTTTTTGAGAAGACAAATAGATGCGTGCACGATCACACAGTAATGGTGTTAAACTTTCGACTTTCTCATCTATCTCCGCTTCCAATGCTTCAGGTATTAAAGTGCGCAATTCGGATTGACCATGTTCTTGATAGTATTGTTGCAACTTATCTTCAATCAGTTGCTGAACCTTTTGCTGCGCTGCTGTTTCAAAATCTATATCTAATGATTGCGCAAAGTTTTGCAAAGTTGCACGATCACTGCTTAGTTTATTGATTTGCTGTGAAATAAATCCTTCAATTGCTTGTCTTGCACTCGCTGAACTGATTTTTTCTTTAATCAGTGCTTCAGTAATTAAATGTTCTTCGATAACGCGACCAATTTTATTCGCGATTTCTTCTCTACGTTTAGGTACTAATCCAGGTGTAAATGGAATACGCCACTTTCCGATATGATAAGCTTTTTGCGGATGGAATAACATTTTAATCGCAATGATATTCGTAACACCGCCAATAATTGCGTCAATTACAATCATAAATAATATGACGAAAAATGCGTGCATAATTTTTTATCTCCTTTTCAATCACTCGTAGGTTTAATATTACAATATATCTCTTTACATTCACAATTCAGATGTTTCTAAACGCAAAAAAAGATTGATGGAATAACGCCATCAATCTTTTAAGTAAAGTCATACATGGGATAAAAAGTGTATCAACCTCTATTAGAGATTCTGTTATCACTTATTTATCGTATTGAATTAAGCATGTACTAATTCATCTTTAGAGATTCTTCCGAAATATGTTTCAGCTTCTCTTAATTTAGAAGTACCAAAAATAGGTTGTTTGTTTTGATTTAATACACGGTAGATTTCACTGACTTTATTACTTTGCAGGATAAATCCATTTTTAGAATCTAATGTATTCCAGTAGATATCACTTGTTGTGGCATGTTTAGGATATGCACAGTGATTTCTAGAAATTGTTTGGACGATTTCAAGGGGGTCACATCCAAAAGTACTATTTAAGACATCAGAGTCTCTGAATAAAGCGCAAATTGAAACACATGTAGTCCAGTTTGGTAAAACGCGTTCTTTCTCAATTTGTACGAGTGTTTTCTTTGATAGTCCGATTGTTTGAGCCATCGTATCTTGAGTGTAGCCCGCTTCTATTCTCACCATCTTGAACTTAGTTTGAATTAAATCTGTAAAACTTTGTCTGTCCATTATTACTCTACCTTTCTATTGTGTAATCTTTCCGTACGCAAGAAATTGCAATAATACACAATTCTTGAAACACAAATTACATCTTAATACAAAATGCGAAAAATTAAAAGAGCGAATTTTGCTTTTATGACGTATTTTGATAAAGCCGAAATTGTCTAAATAATCAAACACGTCATAAGTTATATATTTGCCAATTCCTTACATTTTAACGGAATTGGTTACGCTTGATCTGGTGGTTTTATACCCTTATTCTATTATGGCGAAAATTTGCGATATTTCAAGTGATTTTTACATTTTAAGTTAATTTTACCTTAAAGTAGAAATATTCTTTTCACAGTTAAGTCATATTTTCACAAAATAAAAAAAGACCGAGACGTTGCTAGAACATCTCAATCCCCTGTCATATACTATGAACTGATTGCTTTTCTATCTTCTTGCTTAGAAATCATAAACGCACATGCTGCATCCCCTGTAATATTTACAGCTGTACGTGTCATGTCTAAGAGTCGGTCAATACCAATAATAATACCAATTGCGGCAGGATTTAAATCAACAGCTGTAAGTACCATTGCTAACATAATTAACCCTACACCTGGCACCCCTGCTGTACCGATACTTGCAATGACCGCAATCACAATCACTGTTAAAATTTGTAAGATTGTTAGTTGCGCACCTGAAATTTGTGCGATAAAGACGGTTGCAACCCCCTGCATGATAGCCGTACCATCCATATTGATAGTTGCACCAAGCGGTTGTACAAACGACGCAATAGCTGGTCGTACCCCCATTTTCTTGGTACATTCCATTGAAACTGGCAGTGCCGCATTAGAACTTGAACCGCCGAAACCAATCGTAATCGCTGGAATAAATCCTTTAAAGAATTTGATTGGGCTGTCTTTAGCGATAAATTTGATTGTACCGCCATAAATTAAGAAGAAATGTAGAATTAAAGCAGCTAATACAACAATGAAGTATAAACCTAGTTGTTTGATTGCACCAAGTCCAGCTCCTGTAAATGCATGTGCTACTAAACAGAACGTTCCAATCGGCGCAAACACACGCATAATCATTGAAATAATATACATCAGTATCTCGTTAAATTGTTCAAAAAACTGTCGGACGACTAAAGCTTTATCGCCTAATACCATCATCCCGATCCCAATGAAAATCGAGAACGTAATCACTTGCAACATATTACCTTGAGTCATCGATTCAATTGGATTTTTTGGAAACAGATTGATTAAAGTTTGATCAAAAGTTTGATTTGCCGGTGCTTCTGCCCCTTCACTTTGTTTATCTAACGTTTTTTGATATGAAGCTACCTCGGTACTTTTCATTAAGTCTGAATGGCCTGCACCTGGTTTTACCACTAATGCCAATACAATCGCAATTGTAATCGCAATCGCTGTCGTACATAAGAAAAACACTAGTGTTTTTAAGCCGATACCGCCTAATAATTTCGGATCACCGACACCAACTACCCCTAATACAATCGATACAAATACGACTGGTACTACGAGCATAAAGATTAAGTTTAGAAATATTTGACCTACTGTGTTAAAGAAATATTGGTCTACCCCTTTTACTAAACTTGTGTCTGCATAAATGTCGCAAATGGATCCGATAATAATCCCTGCTACAAGTGCAATGACAATGTTCATTGTTAACTTTTTACTCTTCATATGTCTCATCCCCCTTTGTATAGTTCTATTATAGTCTAATTTTACATAAATAGTAAATATACATTTTATTGTGCGGTTTTTCACAAAATAAAAAAACGTATATGAAAGTTATTAGACTAACCTTTCAAATACGTTTAATGTTGAATTAGATAAGTTTATTTTCCATTGCATAAATAGCAGCCTGTGTACGGTCACTGACTTGTAATTTAGAGAAAATATGACTGACATGTGTTTTAATCGTTTTTTCAGAGACATATAAAGCTTCAGCGATTTCACGGTTCGTTTTACCTTTTGCCATTTCTTTTAAGACGTCTTTTTCACGATTAGAGAGTTTATTGACATGATGCGGTTTTTTCGCTACATCTTCCATCACTTTTTGTACTTCAGGGTGTATGATTTTTTCTCCTTGCAAAACTTTATGTATAGATGTAATTAGTTGCTCAGGCTCGACATCTTTCATTTCATATCCGTCTGCCCCTTTATTGATTGCTGAAATCACATGTTCATCATCCGCATAACTGGTTAACACTAATATTTTGATTTCAGGATAATGTGATTTAAGATATTCTGTCACTTCAATACCATTCATCTCAGGCATTACTAAATCAAGCAGTACAATATCAGGATGTTGTCCACTTTGTTCTAACTCAGCTATAAATGCCTTGCCGTTCGCAAAAGAACCTTGTACAGCTAAATCATCAATGGTTGAAATCAAAAATTCCAAACCTTGACGTACAATGTAATGATCATCTATCAAAACGACTTGATTCATGTTTTGTCTCCTTCTCTGTTTGAGTCAATGGTACACTTAAGCGTATTGTTGTCCCTTGTCCCAATTTAGAATTTATCTCCATTTTTCCTTGTATTTGTTTGATACGTTGACGCATATTATAAATACCATGGGAGGTTTGGTCAATCCAGTCAGGATTAAATCCAGCGCCCTTATCTGAGATTACCATATCAAACTTATTTTCATGTTGATGCAAGAGTACATGTGCATGATTCGTTTGTGCATGCTTTTTAATATTATTCATCGCTTCTTGCAATATACGATAACTATGCTCTTCAACACTGCTAGACAAGTCAATAAGGCCTTCTACTTCTATGTCTGGCTGAATGCCAATTAAATGACTGTATTGTTTCAATGCACTCACTAGACCATGTTCTAACCCGATTGGTTTTAACTGCCAAATCAAAGCTCTCATTTCATTTACAGCCTGTTGACTTGTAGTCTCAATTGTTTCGAAAGCTTTCTTCGCTACAGGTTCTTCTGTCATACCATGTGCTGCATGTGCAGTCAGCTTCAATGAAAATAACATCTGATTGACAGAGTCATGTAAATCACGTGCCAGTCGGTTTCGTTCGTTCAAACGTGCCGCTTCTTTCTCTTTATTCGTTAATTCAATACGCTTAATCGTAGAACCGATTTGAAATGCAACAGATTCTAATAGTTCTAAATCTTCTTCTGAATACTTTACTGTATCAGGAGAAGCTACATTTAATAAACCAAATCGTTCATTACCTGAACGTAGCGGAACTGTCGCATGATGTGTAATGCCTCCAGATTCATCAGCGTATTCTTGATTTGCGGCACTGATTCTTGAACAATGAATAATATTAGAGGCTTTCATCAACTTTTCACTGTGATAAGCTTGTACACACCAACAAGTGCCTTCTCGCATACTTTGGCAATCATGTTTCGTTAAAGAACGTGGTAATTGGTAATCAGCTGCCATTTCATGTTCTCCGGCTTCATTGATGAAGAAAATCCAGCCTGTTGTAAATGCACTGCCTTCAATGAGCAGCTTTAATGCGCCATGCATCATAGTATAAATTTCTGTTTCTTCATTCAGATATTCTGCAATTTCTTTTAATAATGCCAAACGTGTCGGTTTAACCACAGTGTTCACCTCTCTTATCTATAATCTATTTTTATTATACCGATTCAATCTCTATAACGATAGCATTCCACTTGCACACGCAACTCTCACAACGCAGAATATGTTATGATATTAAGTAATAATCGAGGAGGAAGTTATGGAATTTAAAGTACCTGAACAATATAACGGCTATACATTAAGAGAAATTTTCCAAGATGTGAAATTACCGAAGAAAGAACTGCATCAATTAAATATGTCAAAAGCCATTACCATTAATCAAGAACCTGCACAGCTTTCAGCAAAAGTGCAACAAGGAGATCAAGTGTTTGTCCCGACTCCAGATGAAACAAGTAATTATTTACCAAGTTACCGTTACGCAGATGTCTATTATGAAGACGCAGACATTGCGATTATCAAAAAGCCTAAAGGGGTAAAAACACATCCTAACGACTTAAAAGAAAGCAATACATTGATGAATCATGTCATATATACACTTGATAGTGATTATGCAGAACCTATTCATCGCCTAGACCAAGAAACAGTCGGTTTACTGATTGTGGCGAAAAATCCATTGATGAAAAAATTACTAGATCGCATGTTAGAGGAAAATCAAATATCACGTATTTATAAAGCAGTAGTTAAAAGCTTACTACCGCTTAAACCGCAAACTATCGATAAACCTATCGGTAAAGACAAGTTTCACCCTAACCGCAGACGTGTTTCACCGACGGGTCAACAAGCCATCACTCATATCTTAGATGCACATATGTTAAAAGAAAATGAATGTGAACTGGATATTAAATTGGACACAGGACGTACACATCAAATCCGTGTACATTTAGCCGCAATCGGCCATCCAGTTATTGGAGATCCTTTATATGGTGATTCTAAATTACGTCAATTACGTTTACACAGTCATAAAATTGAATTTGTACATCCGTTAACGAAAGAAAAGATTTCTGTTTCATTGGATGACAAAAAATAATGGAGAAGGCAAATGCCCTCTCCATTTTTGTTTACTTAATTTTAATTTATCTTTTGATAATTGATTATTCTTTTGGTTCAACCATGTTTTCTGGTTTGATCCACTCATCAAATTGTTCTTCTGTTAAATAGCCAGAATCAATAGCTGATTGTTTTAGTGTAATACCTTGTTTGTGTGCGTTTTTCGCAATTTTAGCTGCTTTTTCATAACCGATATGTGGGTTTAAAGCAGTTACTAACATTAATGAACGGTTTAGATACTGATCGATATTTTCTTCGATTGGTTCAATACCTTGCGCACAGTTTTCATCAAATGTACGCATACCGTCTGCGAGTAAATAGATAGATTGTAATGTGTTGTCCATGATTACTGGTTTGAATACGTTTAGTTCAAAGTTACCTTGAGAAGCGGCAATGCCAACTACTGTATCGTTACCCATTACTTGTACAGAAACCATTGTTAACATTTCACATTGTGTCGGGTTAACTTTACCAGGCATGATTGAAGAACCTGGTTCGTTCTCAGGAATGCTGATTTCAGCTAATCCAGCTCTTGGACCAGATGCTAACCAACGAATGTCATTTGCGATTTTCATTAAATCAGCTGCTAAAGCTTTTAATGAACCATGCAATTGAACCACTTCATCATGTGCTGTTAATGCATGGAATTTATTTTCAGAAGATACAAATGGATAGCCTGTATTTTCTTTAATATTCGCAGCAACCATATCACCGAATTTAGGGTGTGCGTTAATACCTGTACCTACTGCAGTACCGCCGATTGCTAAACTTAATAAATGCGCTTTAGATTCACCTAATAATTGGTCGCATTTATCTAGCATATAACGCCAACCACTGATTTCTTGACCTAAGCGAATTGGTGTCGCATCTTGTAAATGTGTACGACCAATTTTGATAATGTCATGGAAATCTTTTTCTTTTTTCGCAAATGTATCACGTAATTGTTTTAATGCTGGTTCTAAGTTTGCTTCAATTTCATGATATAACGCAACATGCATTGCAGTTGGGAAAGTATCATTAGAACTTTGTGATTTATTCACGTCATCATTTGGATGTACTGTTTCTTCACTGCCATGTTTTTTCAAGTAATCGTTAGCTACATAGCTGACTACTTCGTTAACGTTCATATTACTTTGCGTACCGCTTCCTGTTTGCCATACAACAAGTGGGAAGTGTTCATCGAGTTCCCCTTTAATTACACGATCGCACGCAAAGACAATTGCGTCTTTTTTCGCTTCACTTAATTTACCTAATTCAAAGTTAGCTAATGCTGCTGCACGTTTTAATTGTGCAAAGCCGTATACCACTTCAATCGGCATACGCTCTTTACCTACTGGGAAATTACGTTTACTTCTTTCAGTTTGTGCACCCCAGAACTTATCACCAGGTACTTCAATTTCTCCGAATGTATCATGTTCAATTCTTACTGACATTTGACTTGTCTCCCCTTTATGATTGGTATTTATCATAAGTATAGCATTAAATGTTTTTAAATTAAATCTCTATATAGTTAACGCTTTCATGTCTGACTATGACTTAAAAACGTATTAAAAAAAAGAGCCTAGTGAGCTAGACTCCTTATATATACATATTATTTAGTTTCAACACTTTTAAAGTGAAGTTTAACAGCTTTAATAACCGCAACAGCAGTTAAAATATATAAAATAATACTGATTACTAATAAAATAGGACTGATGTTAATCAATGTTCCTAAAAAGCCCGTTAAACTGTTATAAAAATCACCTAAAGGCTTAAATAAAATAAATGTAATCGCAATACAACAAATCACACTGATAATGACACCTTTTTGGTTACTCTTGATAAACATTTGCGGATCTCGTTGACTTACTAATCCTTCAGATAAATTCATTTGTAGTTTGACTACACGAAAGAGTACTGGTAAATATAGTGCGCCTAATGCAATTGGAAAACCTTTGATAGATAACAATCCAAAAATTACAGTAGCTAACATTAAGAGTTTCCAATGTTTATGTAGATTTTGCATGGAAATGTTCCTTTCTGAAATTACTCATTCAACAAAATAATAAAGGAAATACACTCTGAATACAAATTAAAATCCGAGTTATGTTTCAATTCATCAACATAACTCGGATTTATTGATAATGCATTATTCAGCTTAAGCGAAGCGTTCAGTGAAGTACTGACGTACATCCTCTGGTAAACCAGCTGCTGCTGCTTCATCTAAAATAACATTTACCATACGGTGTGCTTTTAAATCAGATGGTACATAGCTTGAGTTGCCGTTTTCATTATATAATTTGTTCACTAAGTCAGCTTTTTCAGCACCAGTGATAACTAAAATAACTTCACGAGCAGGCATTACGCCTGATTTTACCGCAACATCTAGGTTGCCTTTATCATTAATAGTTAAAACTTGTAATGTGAATTTAGCTTTATTTTCTTTAGACTTAATGTTTTCTTCGATAAAATCAACGACACCATCGTTATATGATAATTCATAAACTTGTGAATCTGGTACACCAAGTGTTTGGTAGTATGATTTGTTGTCATCATAATCTAAAATGTTGATTTGACTGAAATCAACTGGGTGACGCAACACGTTTTGTTTTAAGTCTTCTAAAACAGGTGCGTTGTCATCTGCTAGATGCACACCCATGATTGTTGTCGGATTATTATTAAATGTCTTTCTGATAATATCTGCAGAATAGCGTGCAGCTTTATCTGCAGTTGGAAAAACCTTAAAGTTCATTGCCATAATGTACACTCCTCTAATTGTTCTCAGTTCGTATATCACTTCGATTGCTACATTATTTACCCTGTTCTTAAAAGAAGTAAACGCAATAGATACACGTAATAGTTAATTCTATTATACCTGTTTCATTAATTGATTTCACTCAAACCCAAATATCCATTAATGTAAATGTGGATAATTCTGTTGTCTCAATGCTTCATAGACTAAGATTGCAGCTGTATTAGATAGGTTTAATGAACGAATATGATCGTTCATCGGAATTCTTAATGCTGTTTCAGCATATTTTTCTTTTACCCAATCTGGTAACCCTGTCGTTTCACGCCCAAATACAAAATAATGATCTTCATCAGAATTTGAATAATCAAAATCAGTAAAGGTCGTTTGACCGAATTTAGTGATGAGATAATAATGTCCATCAGTTTTCTCAAAAAACTCTTCAATACTTTCATAATAAGTAATATTCACATGCACCCAGTAATCTAGGCCGGCACGTTTCAACATTTTATCATCTGTACTGAACCCTAGGGGTTTAATTAGATGTAAATGTGCATCTGTGCCTGCACATGTTCTAGCTATGTTCCCTGTATTTGCAGGAATTTGGGGTTGATATAATACGACATGGTTTGTCATGTTACTTAATTCCTCTTTTCTAATCCTTTTAACATTTCTTCTTGTACTTCATCTAATTCATCGGCGAGATGTGCTTCGATAAAATCACGTTCATCCTCACCTGCAATTTGGCCAATTGCCCAGTAAGCAGTTGCCCGAATCATCGGTCTTGGATCATTTAACGCTACTTCTTTTAGTTCTGGCAATGCAGCTGTTTCATTAAAGTGTGCTAATGCGATAATCGCATTACGTTGAATTGGTTTCTTACCTCTCCAAGCACCTGCTAAATGTCCATACGTATTCTTAAATTCTTTATTACTCATTTGTAGTAAAGGAATTAAACGTGGTTTTAATATTTCAGGTTCTAAAACGATATCATCGTGTTCTGTGTTAATCCCCCTATTTTTAGGACACACTTGCTGACACGTATCGCAACCATATAATCGATTGCCGATTTTATAGCGATATTCATCTGGTAAATAACCTTTTGTTTGAGTCAGGAATGAAATACATTTCTGACTGTTTAATTGTCCGTTCCCAACTAATGCACCAGTTGGACAACGGTCAACACAAATCGTACAATCTCCACAACTGTCGAGCAATGGGTCGTCTGGCTCAAATGGAATACTGACTAACATTTCACCTAAATAGGTCCATGTCCCTAAGTCAGGATTGATAACAAAGCCATTTCTTCCTGTAAAACCTAATCCGGCACGTTCAGCCACAGCACGATCTGATAATACACCTGTATCTACCATAGATAACATTTCTACATCAGGTACGCGTGACTTGATATACTCACCTAATTTATCCAAGCGTTTTCGCATGATTGTATGATAATCCTGTCCCCATGAAGCACGTGCAAACATCCCTCTACGATCGCCTCGAACACTTTTCGGTGCACCCTTCAATTTGTTTGGGTAACCTACTGCGATAGCAATAATGGATCTTGCAGTCGGCATAGACAACTTAGGATTCACTCTTAATTCAATATCTGATTCCTCAAAACCAGATGCATATCCTTTGGCATGATAGTCCACTAACTTTTGTTTAAGCTCATCAAATGGATCAGCAGTTGTAAAACCGATACTGTCTATCCCGATTTGATGGGCATATTCAATAATATCTTTTTTTAATTGTTTATTATCCACCATAATGCCTCCATATCCATGGTCCATTTTGTATTTTAACACACAATACATAGATACAAGTTAAATTTTCTTCAAAAATTAAAGCTGATACCTTTCTGTAGATATCAGCTTGTTGATAATTATTAATGAATTTTTGTGCCGACGGGTTGTCCATCAAAATACTGTCTCATAATATTCTCTTCATAACCTGGCGCAATCACGATTTCTTTAACGCCTGCACTAAGTGCTTTCGATGCGTCTTTCAACTTTGGAATCATATCATCACTAATCATCTTAGAGTTGATTAATTTGTCTAATTCAGAAAGTTGAATGTCTGAAATAACTTCACCTTGGTTTTGTACACCTGGTATATCACTTAAAATGATTAAAGGTGATTGTAATGTTGCGGCAATTTTATAAGCAAGTGTTTCTGCATAAATACTATAAAATTGATTATGATAGCGACCGATAGAAGCAACGACTGGAATATAATTCGTGCAAAGTTGTTGAAACACTTCTCGATTGATATTTTCTGGTTCGGCTACGAAACCTAGTTCTTTAGAAATAGGACGACAATCAAATATTGGAAAATACGCCCCGTTAATGCCAATGAAATCTTGTGCAACTTCATTTGCTTCTTCCACTACGTCAACATTGACTTTGCATAATAAAGTATTGGCTATAATATTTAAGGTTGGAAGATTGATTTTCCTGATGCCATTGATATGTTCCGCTTCAATACCATTTTCTTTTAATGCTTCATTTACCTTCGGACCGCCATCATGCACAATAATTGGATACAGTCCGTTACTTCTAAGATCAGCAATTTGTTTAAATGTCGTAGATGCTAATTGATTGATAATACTACCACTGATTTTTATAACAATGAATTTCATGAATCAATCACTTTTATCCCTTTCTCTAGTTGAATGACATATACCTATAAATATCTTTTAAACTGGTTTAAAAAGTTAACGCCACAATCTATTTTGATATTTGTTAATCAGTAAACATAATATCTTTATAATTGAGGTATAGAAATGTGCCTTTTACTGGGTGATATGGTTTATATACTAATGCATATATTTAAGCATCACAGCAAGAAGATGATGAAATAACTAATTTAGTTTTAAAAGGGTCATTGCTCTAAACAATAACGTCATATCCATCATCACTGCTGCTTGCTATTCGTTATAATACACGTTTTAAAAATTGTTGCGTTCTTTCATTTTGCGGATTACCGAAAATTTGTGAAGGCGTACCTGCTTCAGCTACAATGCCATCTGCCATAAATACCACTTTGTCACTGACATCACGCGCAAACTGCATTTCGTGTGTGACCACAACCATGGTCATGCCTTCTTTCGCAAGTTCTTTCATAACTTGAAGCACATCTCCGACTACTTCTGGATCAAGTGCAGAAGTCGGTTCATCAAAGAGTAATACATCTGGATGCATTGCCAACGCTCTAGCAATCGCAACTCTTTGTTTCTGACCTCCTGATAATTGTGCTGGATAACTATTTCCTTTATCTGATAAACCTATTTTATCTAAAAGTTCTTGTGCTTCTTGTTTTAAACTTGTTGAATCTGTATGTTTTAGTAACTTCGGTGCTAACATGATATTCTCTAAGACGGTTTTATGCGGAAATAAATTGAAGTTTTGAAAAACCATGCCCATTTTTTGGCGTAATTCATTTACTTTCACATCTTTACCTAAAATATTAGTACCTTCAAAGTTAATTTCTCCGCCATCTGATTGCTCTAAAAGATTAATACATCTTAATAAAGTACTTTTACCTCCACCAGATGGTCCTATAATCGCCACTACTTCTCCTGCGTTAATTTCTAGTTCAATGTCTTTTAAAACTTCATTACTGCCGAAGTTTTTCTTTAAATGTTTAATATTAATCACTGACTTTCATTCTCCCTTCAAAGAAGTTCATGACTCTTGATAATACAAAGGTCAATACAAAGTAAAGAATTGCTGCTACAAGTAATGGCGTAAATGGATCAAAAGATGCACCTTGGACAACTTGGGCATTAAACATAATCTCACTGACACCGATAACTGACACAATAGATGATTCTTTAATAACTGTCACAAACTCATTACCTA
This sequence comes from Staphylococcus sp. HMSC65H10, assembly GCF_001839185.1. Lineage (NCBI taxonomy): Bacteria > Bacillati > Bacillota > Bacilli > Caryophanales > Staphylococcaceae > Staphylococcus > Staphylococcus sp. HMSC65H10. Next base: position 63,404 of record NZ_KV840428.1, read on the forward strand.
ACGCTGGTAAAATATTTTTAATTGCTTGAGGTAAAATAATTGTTTTCATTGTTTGGCCATAGCTTAAACCTAAACTTCTGGCTGCTTCTGTTTGGCCTTTATCAACAGCGTTAATACCCGCTCTGATTATTTCTGCAATATATGCAGCACAGTTGATAACCATCGCAATCATACCGCAAATTAGCGCTGAGATATCCCAACCCAATACAGCAGTTGTACCGAAGAACACTAAGAATACTTGTACAAGTAATGGTGTACCTCTGATAAATTCAATGTATACAGAAGCTAACCATTTTAAAGGTTTTATTGAACTTAATTTCATTAAAGCGAAGAATGCGCCAAATAAAGCACCAAATACTACACCGACTATAGAAATTAAAATTGTATTTTTAATACCTGTTAAAAAGAAATGAACCGTACTTGGTAAAGAAGTTTCCTTCTTCTTCCATAGATTGTGCTGCGATATCTTTATATTTCGGAATCAAGTTTTGATCTTTTACATCTTTAACTGATTTGTTTACTTGCGCTAGTAATACCGGCGCATTTTTAGGTATCGCAATTGAATTATCTTTATCAGGTTCATGGAATTTAACTTTCGCAAATCCTAATTCAGGATTTTGTTGTAAGTAAGCCTCTGCTACAGGTCTTTCAATAATTGCGCCATCTACTTTGCCGCTTTTTAAAGACATGATTGCTTCTGGTAGACGTGTTAACGAGTGAACATCAGCATTTTCAATTTCTGTTGTTGCTAACTGCTCTTGAGTCATTTGTTTTTGTGCTGCGATTCTTTTATTGTCAAAATCACGTAATGATTTATATTTATCGATCTCAGTTTTTTTAACAATGATGGATTGTCCAGACTTCATATAAAAATCTGAGAAGTCTACTTCTTTTTTACGTTCTGGTGTTGGTGTCATTCCAGAAATAATCATATCGATTTTTCCTGTTTTCAAAGCACCTAATAAACTATCAAATGACATGTTTTCAATTTTTAGCTTTAGATGATTGTCTTTAGCAATTTTCTTAGCTAATTCAACGTCAATGCCGACATATTCTCGTTTTCCATTTTTCGAAGATTCGAATTCATATGGCGCATAGTCAGCAGATAGTCCTACTCTTAATTCCCCTCTTTGTTTAATCTTTTCCCATACGGGGTCTTGTGCCTCAGCATTTGCCTTTAAATTAAATAGCGGTAAAATGATGCCGAGTAAAAATACCGTACATATGAATACTTTAATTATGTTTAATGCTTTATGTTGTATCATAGCGATGTCCTCCTTAACTTATGGAATTATTATACATATAGTTGTATCAATATGCAATAGGTATTTTTAAATTTTCTGAAAACTTGAGTTACTCATATAAATAACTGCATAAAAATAGCCTTGTTCGGATTTGAACAAGGCCAAAGATTTATTGTTTAGGTATATCAAATTTATAAATTTCATTGTTATAACCTGGTAAAATTCTCTTACATACTTGATGGATAATAAAACCAGAAACAAATGGGATGATAAAGTAACCAAATGCTAATAATACAATATTTGTAAATGAATCGCCTTCCATTCGGTTAAACGCATTGATCGGGCCTACAAGTCCTGTATAGCCAAATCCTGCTGACATTGGTGTTCCTTGGATGCCGATAAAGTATGCTACAAGACCAGCAACTAAACCATTTAAAGCTAATGGTACTGCGATAATCAAATGTTTGAAATATACAGGAATCATCATTTTAGCTGCACCAATGATCAATACGATATTGACACCTGCTTTATTGACTGGCAACGAGCCCCAAATGAATGTTACACATGCTGCAACGATACCTAAGTTTGCTGCACCACTGCCTAAGCCTGATAACGAAATGGCAGTCGCAATCGCTACCAATGAAATTGGCGTAACCATTAACAAAGCATAAGTCATTGCGATTAAGATACTCATCAATAATGGATTTAATTCCGTAAATGAATGAATCATCGCACCTAATGCTTTAGTGATATGAGATACAAATGGTAAAAACATTAAACCGATAAAACCAGAAACGACAGGAATCACTACAGGTAAAATGATCATTTCAAGTGAACCTAATTTACCACTTAAAAGCAATACAAGCACACATGCAATCATCACAACGATAATGATATTGATAATATCCCCAATACCTTTTAAAGCTAAGCCTTTCGAAGTGAATTGTACTGCACCAGAACCTATCATTGCAGAAGTCCCTATCATGACAGCAGACGGACCGCTGAATTTAAATTGATGTGCCGCTAAGACACCTATAATAAACGCCATAAAAGATTGTATTGCTATAACGATTTGAAAAATTAATTCTAAATAATGATTTCCATTCATGAAAAACTTAAGGATTTCACCTAGTAATGCGTTCGGTAACAAAGCAACTACAACGCCTGCTCCTACCGCATTCAATATGTTACTAAAAAATACTTTTGTGTTTAACTCTGATTTAGCCATAAGATGTAAATTTATCCTCCGTTCTATAACTATTGCTTTTATTCTATAATAATTCTATCAAAGCAACAATACGAAAAACGGAACAAAGGTAACATAAAGTTACATATGCATATCAAATCATATATTTAATAAGTATAGTTAATGCGCTTTCTATATAACTTTTTAAATTTTTGTATCAGATAATTAAAAACAACTTCACTTCTAGAATGGAATAAACAAGGTAATTCTTGAAAACTCTTAAAAGTCCAGACTATACATCAACAGATATTACTTTACGTCAATATAGTCATTGCTTTAAGGAAAAGTTTGAAACAGTCAATGTAAAGCCTTTAAATATAACCAGTTATTTAGGCTCTATAATAAATTCGGTTGATGAGATA